>JANYIT010000058.1 GCA_025358725.1 Chamaesiphon sp. GL140_3_metabinner_129_sub | reverse complement strand
GATGCTTAAAGGCTCAAAACCCTTGTACTCGATCGCTTGAATCCCTCGATCGAGCGAAAATCTTTGCAACAGAACCATCCTTTAGCAAGGATTTCAGCCTTTAGAGCAACACCATGGACTAATTCAGCAAGCCCTATTTATACTTGGAAAATATCCGCTGAGATTGTGGAAAGCAAGCATCCTTCTTTCAACGTTCAACTTTCAACTGATACACTGCGCGATGGACTGGTAAACCTTTGTTGAGGGTGGCTACTTCGCGTTCAGTGGGTATGCCTAAAGGATTGGGGTCTAACCAGTCAGTTTGAGTGCGACGGAAGGCTAGATTTTCGTTAAATCGATCGCACATTTCTTGGGCTACCCATTCGAGATCTGATTGCAAAAATACTTCACCACCATTAGGTAAATAGCTAGCGATATCATTAACTAATTCTGGTTGGACAACTCGCCGTTTTGCATGTCTAGTTTTAAAACAGGGATCGGGATACTGAATACTAATTCGCTGTAATTTTCCAGAGGGGAGTGATGCAAGTAGGGTTGCTAATGAAGTATTGATATTGCCAAATACATAGTGTAGATTGCTCAACTCGACTTCATCTCGTTTCTGATTGGCGTAGACGACGAGAGATTCGCGAATTTCAATGCCTAAATAGTTCCATTCTCGGTTTTGTTGTGCCAGTTGATGCAAAAATCGGCCCCCAGCACAGCCAATATCGAGATGAATCGGTGCGGACAAATTAGGATACACTACTGACCAATCAGGCGGAATTAATGGCTGCTGATAGATAATACTGAGCGGATTAACATGCTGTCTAACTTTGATCCGAGGCATGAAACTAGCGATAATATAGGAAATAGATTCAGCACAAATTTCCAGAAACAGATCGAGCTAGCAAATCTCAGATTACTACAGTAGCAGTCTAAAATTTACTAGCAAGATGGGGCAATAGCGATCGAGAGAAATAGCTCGACTCATTGATGGAAATCTATAATTGCACAGAGATGATCATCTCCATATTGATAACTAACTACTTTGACAATTTGCCAGCAGAGAGATTATGCCATTGAGGTATATCAGACAATTGAGGTTACTCATCGTCTCGATTTATTCATCCCCATTTTTGTCAATTTGTTTGAGATGAATGTGCTTCCGTCCCAATGAGATTTCAAATACGTCTCCTTCTTTTAATCCCATTTGTTTGGTATAAGCAGCACCAATCAATAAGTTTTTGTTAGATTGAACGGTGATTTTGTAGCTAGCACTACGACCGCCACGACCGCCACCAACTGCTTTACTATCTAGATCAATGCCTTCAGCATCAATCATCGCATTCAAAAACTTCATCATGTTAACGCGCTCAACACCGTTCTTAGTTTCGGTAAAGTAGCCGCATTCACGTGCTTTATCTTCTTTGCTCGTATTGCCGAGGTCTTTGACTTTTTGTAGCAGTTCTTCGCCAACTAAAGGCTCAATATTTTTCTTATTACTCATCAACTTAGATTTCAAACTAGAGGATCTAACGCTGTCCGGCGTTGCGGTTTTGCTGAGCCAGACCTGCAATTAATTATCGAAGGTTGCTATTAGCACTTGTCACTATAGTACACTAACTAGAGTAATTTTGTTAACTATCTCTATCTACGATACCATCTTTTTTAGAGCGGAACGAAACTTACCTTCAAATGTCAGGTGAATAGTAAATAGTTGCTAGTAGTTACAATCTTTTTTGGAAAAATATCGATCGCTAGATCTGAGATAATTCTGATCGTGAATGAGGTGGCAGTTAAATTAAAGATCGAAATAGTTAAGCAAAGAATATGAAACTGACTACTCGCGGACATTATAGCGTTAAGGCGATGCTAGACCTCAGTTTACAGCCAGGTTATGGCCCAGCTTCTGTTCGGTCGATCGCCAATCGTCAATATTTACCCATACCTTACCTCGAAAAATTGCTGATTGAATTACGACAAGCTGGATTAGTAACGTCAATTCGGGGTGTCAATGGTGGTTATAAGTTAGCAAAAAAACCCACCCAAATTTCTTTGAGTGATATCTTAATCGCCGTTGGTGAATCGATGCTCACAGACAAACCTGATGTCAATGAATTAAGATCCGCTCAAGTCACTGATACCAATTTAGCCGCAGATTGGGTGACGCTGATGGTGTGGCGGAGACTCAACGAAAAACTTCAAGCAGCTTTGGCAAGTATTTCTCTAGCAGATCTCTATTACGATGCTCGTAGTTGGCAAGCTGCTCAAGGGGATGTCACGAATTATATTATTTAACTTAAGTTGCTAACTACGGTTTTTTAGCGTGAAAAGAGGGAAGGGGTAAGGGGGAAAAAAGCATCTTTCCTTTACCCTTTATCCTTTTCCTCTTGATCAATCAGGCTTGCACCAGTCTGTCAAACTCACGTTAACTCTACATTTTGCTGACAATCCGCAAGAGAATTTCAACCCCAGAAAAAGCTTGCCAGCCAAAAAGACCAACGATGACTAGATTGATCCCAATATGACTGTATCTTGCCCAATCTAGACCTTTTTGCATGTAGGGAGAGAGTGAAGCTGATACGGCAATCAAACCAGTCATTCCCAAGCCAGCAATGAGGTGAGGGCCAACAAATAACTTACCATTATTGATATA
The DNA here is from genome assembly GCA_025358725.1 of Chamaesiphon sp. GL140_3_metabinner_129_sub. Lineage (GTDB taxonomy): Bacteria > Cyanobacteriota > Cyanobacteriia > Cyanobacteriales > Chamaesiphonaceae > Chamaesiphon. Next base: position 25,450 of record JANYIT010000058.1, on the reverse strand, counting down.
AGTAACTGTCATCCCACCGATCGAGCCTAACACCATCACGGCTAAGATAATTGAGCCAATTTGGTGATGACGGATAATAAATTTACCCTGAATGAGTTTTTTCTTTTCCTCACCAGTTGCACTACGTGTTTTCCGAATTTGGAAGCCTAGATACAGTGCATATAGGCAAGTTGCAAATAGAATCCACATCAATGGCGGATGGATAAAATTTAGATAGGGTTTGATAGTAGCAGGGATAAAGTCCATAGGATCGGAAAAATTGGCACAAAAAATTTACGAATATCTATAAAAGTTAGCATAAAATTCATTGGAGAAGCCTCTTTCATCTTGCTACAGTAAAGGCTCCGCAGGAGCAGAGCCTCTTGCCGAACAAGAACTGACAGTTTGACCGCCAAAATTTATGATCATCTCCTATCAATCTAATCTCTTACTGATTCAGTCCGCTAGACTAGGTAAGCATTCTCAAGTTGCTACTGCGTTAGAGCGTGGTGCCCAGGTTGATAGTACTGATGCCCAAGGAACCACCGCATTGATGTTTGCTGCCCAAAGAGGTTTTACTCAAGTTGTCGATTTACTCATCGCTGCGGGGGCGGATGTAAATCTCCATCGCCGTGAATTTGGGACTACTGCGCTGATGTTTGCCGCAGCCGCCAATCGGACTGCTGTTGTCCAGCAATTATTAGCACAGGGGGTAAATTTGGATGCCACTAATGAAGATGGGAGTACGGCTCTGATGGGTGCAACGCTGGCTGATAGCCCAGAAATTGTAACGCTACTCATATCTGCTGGTGCGGATGTGGTGAAGATTGATGCTGATGGAGATAATGCCCTTAATATTGCGATTAGTCAAAATCATCCTCACCTCGTTCGACAATTACTCGCTGCTGGTGCAGATATTGATTATCGGCAGCGCGATGGCAAAACACCACTTTTGCTCATACCTGCATTAGGTGATGAGACTATGCTCAATTTATTATTAGCAGCCGGAGCCGATCTCCAAGCCGTGGATATCGACGGTGATAGTTTGCTGATCATTGCTGCCGAACAAGGATACATCAATTTAATTCAACCACTAATTCAGGCTGGAGCCTCGATCGATCTCCAGAATTATGACGGTTGGACAGCACTAATTGCGGCGACTGCGGCTAGACAAATAGCAATTGTCAGCGCATTTTTAGCCGCTGGAGCCGATCCCAATCTTCCATCTCAAGATCGAGAAACTGCCCTACATTTAGCCTCAATCGAAGGTGATGCCGATCTCGTCAAGCTGTTGCTCGGCTATGGAGCGAACACTGACACTATTACTAGTTGGGGGGATACACCACTGGTTTTAGCTACCTTGCACGGTCATACAGCCACCGTAGCTGCTATTCTTGCAGCTTGTCCTGACCTCAATGCTCATCAGCAGGGGATTACCGCTTTTGGGCTGGCGATTGTCAATCAATCTTCCGAAATTGCCCAACTACTACTAGCTGCTGGTGTCTCACCTGCACAGACACTCAAAGATGGGCAAACCCCACTAATTATCTCCGCGATCCAGGGTAATGTGAACTTAGTTCGATCGCTAATTAATGCCCAAGCCGATCTCAATGCTCAAGATGATACTGGCGCGACAGCCTTGATGTGGGCAACCCATCGTCAGGAGTATGACATCATCAAATTATTAGTCAATACTGGAGCAGATCGCACCTGTAAAAATCATGGTGGTTTAATCGCGCTAGATCTAGCCGAAATTAATGGCGATCGACAAGCGATCGATCTCCTCACTAAAATATAATGACTGATAGGATCCAGATTGGATTAGCGATCGGTAATTCTCGTTATCATTGGGCTTGGTTTTTAAATACCAAACTCCAATCTAGTTGGGATACAGACTATCTAACTACCGATCGATTCTTAGCATTATTCCCCATCGATTTACAAGCGATAATTAAGCAAACTCAAATAGCAATAGATCGAGTTCCCATCTATCTAGTTTCTGTCGTTCCTAGTCAAACAGCAATTTGGCAACAATTACCTCAAGTTAAACAGATAGCTCTGATCGATATTCCCTTACTCAATCTCTATCCGACACTAGGAATTGATCGAGCCATAGCTGGATTTGGGGCTGGTGAAACTTATGGTTATCCAGTGTTAGTAATTGATGGTGGCACAGCATTAACTATTACTGGGATCGATGAGCATCATTGTCTGATCGGTGGGGCGATTTTGCCAGGATTGAGATTACAATTACGCTCCTTGGCTACAGGTACCGCCGCATTACCCACAATAGCATTATCGCCCCAATTACCACCACGTTGGAGTGACAATACAGCAGGATCGATCTCCAGTGGCATCTTGCATACAGTTAGTTCTGGTATTAGCGATTTTATTCAAGATTGGCAGCAGTTATATCCACAGAGTCAGATAATATTTACTGGTGGTGACGGAGAGCTTTTAGCTGGATATTTACAGTCAAATTCAGCGATAAATTTAACTGTTGACGCAGCATCTAATCTGGAAAATCGAGTGAAATTCGATCGATATCTATTGTTTCATGGATTGTCGGCAATTTTAGCCTAATCACAAACTTACCATAGCTCTACTTCCTCTCGATCGATCTTAAGTTGGACTTGATCTAGAAATATTTGAATTTCCCTAGCAACTTGCAACCATGATTCCTGTGTTGAAATAAATTCTGATTTCTTGATCAATTTGTACTCAATTTTCTGCACAGCTTTGGTATTAGTTTGGCTTTTTTCGATAATACATGGTGAATCAGATTCATCTTGCAACACCAATAATGGCGATCTGAACTGAGATAATCGATCAACAACTAATTCACGACGAATCTCTGGAATTGATCGTCGGAAAAATAAACTACAAGTGATTGTAAATTTCTTGAAAAAATCCCAATAAGCTTGAGTTTTTTCTAATGAATTAGCATGATCACTAACCGATGCCATTAGCTGCAATCCTTTGAGCCACAGTCTAAACAACCACGGATGGGCTAGCAACCATTTTGTAGATTGACTATATTGTTGTAAATTATTTAGCGAAAATCCTTCAGGTGAAATTGCCACGACACCTTTAATTAGTTCTGGATACTTTAATGTGTAGCTGATCGCAATCCATGCACCTAAAGAATGCCCAACCAAATAAACCTGACGTAACTTAAGTGCTGTCAAAAATTCATGGAGACAATCAACTTCATGCTCGATCGAAGTTGGAGTTTGAATCGCGATAGAATTACCAAAACCTAGTAAATCTAGTGCAAGACAATGAAAATTTTCGCCCAATAAATCTGTGATATTTTCCCATTGACTACTATCATCCCAACTACCATGTAAGAAGATCGCGATCGGGCGATAATTGTCCCCTGTTTCACGCCAGAAGATTTGTCCTACTGAGAGTTTAATTCGAGAACTATGATGCACCATAAACGTAAGTTGAAAGTTGAAAGTTGATACTTCTCCTCACAGAGAGGCTTCGGCACGAGGCAGACGCTACGCGAACAGCACAAGCAGTTGAAAGCTAGCAAATAGCCCCAACCCCCTCGATCAGTTGCTGAATACCGATCGAACTCATCTGCCAAGATCTCGTTACGGTAAACTAAATAATAGTATGACGGTGCTTACATTTTGATCGATCGACCCACTAGTATTTTTGGCGCGCGATCGCGTATGATAGGATCTGCTGTAGCTACGTCCGATCAGATTAACTTCCGATTGTTTAGATCCGATCTTTTATGAGACGGCTAAGGATTTCTAGCAAGGCTTTGACAGATCCAGTTCCAATTGGGATTGGGGCATGTTCCCTATCGTTTATTTTTACAGAGGCACATATGGCAAAACGCCGCAACCTGAAGAAGGAAAAGGCGGAGCGTAATCAAGCATACGCTCGTAAGTTTAGAAAACGCCCCACTGGTGGTCGGATGTTCAAATCGAGATTCCGTCCTCAATCTAGTGGAACTTCGGCTGAGGAAGATAACGAAGATACTTCAGCAGCAGCAACCTAAATTAGGGGTTAGGCTTTAGCGGATGCGCGCACGCCTTTGTTCCCCGACGGTTTGCGAAAAGTGCGGTCTTGGGGTTTCCCCAAGTAAAGCACCTTTTCAAGACAAGCGCACCAAGCAGGCTTTAGGGGAATAAACTTCCCCCACAGCTATCGCCTTTGCCCAGATCGATGTTATAAATTAAGTTGAATTTTGGCTCGATCGATCGCTTGACGCACCTGCTCGAACCCAGTCCCTCCATAACTGTTCCGTGCTGCGACTACCTGTTTGGGATCGATCGCGGCATAGATATCAGCCTCAAACGCTGGATGTAGTTCTTGCCATTCTCCCAAGCTGAGATCCTTGAGCAGTTTATTTTGGCTCAAACAAGTTTTCACCACTTTTCCCACTAGATTATAAGCTTCACGGAAAGGTACGCCTTTAGTCGCTAGATAATCAGCAACATCTGTCGCATTGGCAAAATCCGAAGCTACTGCTTCAGCTAACCGTGCGGGGCGAAATTCAATTCCCTCTTGGATCAAAATTGTCATCGCTTCCAGGCAAGCCTGGACAGTATTGACAGCATCAAATAAAGCTTCCTTATCCTCTTGCAAATCCTTGTTGTAGGCGAGCGGTAAACCTTTCATCAGTACCAGCATCGCTTGCAGATGCCCAAACACTCGTCCAGTTTTCCCGCGTACTAATTCAGGGACATCCGGATTCTTCTTCTGGGGCATGATACTCGAACCTGTGGCACAGCGATCGGTCAAGCTGACAAATCGAAATTCTTCAGATGCCCAGATAATCACTTCTTCGGCCAAACGACTCAGATGCATCATAATCAGACTAGCAGCACTGAGAAACTCGATCGCAAAATCGCGATCGCTCACGCCGTCCAAACTATTGCCATAGATATCATCAAAACCAAGTAACTGCGCTGTATATGCTCGATCGATCGGAAAAGTCGTCCCAGCCAGCGCACCACATCCCAACGGTGAAATATTCGTCCGTTTGTAGACATCTCCTAGCCGCTCCCAGTCTCTCTGCGCCATCTCAAAATAAGCCAGCATGTGATGGGCTAAACTTAGCGGTTGGGCACGTTGGAGGTGCGTATAGCCAGGAATCAGCGTATCGACATGTGCCTGAGCCAGAGTGAGTAATACCTGCTGAAATTCCCGCAATTGGGCTTGGATCTGGTGAATGCGATCGCGTAAGTATAATCTAGTATCTGTGCCGACTTGATCGTTGCGCGATCGTGCCGTATGCAATTTTTTACCGACATCGCCGACAATCTCTGTCAGTCGCCGTTCTACGGCAAAATGAATATCTTCAGCATCAATACCCGGCGTGAAATTTCCGGCTCGATATTCCTGGCGAATTTGTTCCAATCCGGCGACAAGTTGATCACCCTCCGTCGGGCTAATAATTCCAGTTTTAGCAAGCATCTGAGCATGAGCAGAGGAGCCACTCAGATCATATTCAATCAGTTCGATATCAAAGCTAATACTAGCATTAAATTTGGCGATCGCTGGATGTAGAGTACCTTCAAAGCGATCGCTCCAAGTCTGTGGTCGATCCATTAAGCAAACAGGGGCAAATGCGCCTGAGTTAGAGGTTAGAAATTAGTAGCAATTTACTCTTAGACATTCTAATCCAGATGGCTAGAACGTCTACTAGTTACTACCCACTATCTACTATCCACCATCCACTACGCACTAGTCACTATTTCCACGCTATCATAATAAAATCTCAGTCTTACTAGACCTGAGCGTGTAATCTCAAGTATAAAATTTACTCAAACAGCCATATGTCTATCAAACTAACTACAATCAAAGCCAGCAGCTTATTAACTGTGTTGTGTCTCAGTGCTGCGCTAACTATCACTAGTTGCGGCAAGAAAGATAAAGTCGAAACTGGTGAGCCAGCGATGAAGCCTGAGGCTACAGCCCCAGCACCAGGTGCTGCTACTGCCCCTGCAGGTGCTGCGCCCACTGGTGCTAGTGCCCCACTATCTGTAGCTGAGAAAGCCAAATTGACTCCGGTCAAAACCGCTCTAGTCATGGCGAATAGTGCCGTCAAAGGTGGAGACATGAAAAAGGCTAAAGATCAATTTGACAAATTCAACCTTTTATGGCCAGCGGTAGAACCAATACTTAAAGCCAAAGCTGGCGCAAGCTATCCAATGATCGCCAGTGGTATCGAAATGTTCAAAACTTCCATGGTAGGCTCAGGAGGCCCTAACAAAGAGAAAGCTGGAGAAGGTTTGACATCAGCAATTAAAGCAGTCACCGCTGTCATGGACAAAAAATAAGTACAACATCATCTAAGACTGTTAGGATTCAGTATTCCCATTTTTGCTTGCTCACACTCCCTGCAAAGGGGAACAACTGAAATAATTTAAATCTTCGCACTAGATGTTGCTTGCGGATCCACATTCAGATCCCAATTTAGTTGAAGATGCTATAGTAGTATCAACCTCTAGGTTGACAAGGGATATATAATGGCTGCGACTAATGAATCCAAACTTCAGACGATCGTTCGTCCGCTGCAATACCGAGATATTGACGCGATCGCTAGCTTATGTCAACAAGAGACTACTTCCGATTCAGCCGTAAAAGCGCGAATCGAGCAACTATTTAAACAAATGACTCGGTGGTATGCACCGTTTCAATTTCTCAATATTATTCCAACTCCTAGTCTCACAGATCGAGCATTGCTAGTCGCCGAGTGTGAACAACAGGTGCGTGGAATAATTAGTGTCTCGCCCTTTAATCGAACTCGCAGCACTTGGCATGTAGAATGGGTGTCGATCGATGCTCATGCTGTTGCTCCTGATGAGAAACTGCGCCAACGTCAAGCCGCAATTCCAGAAACAGTTACGGGGAAAACCGATATTGGTTCACAGCTACTCCGCTATTGCTTTGAGCACATTGTCGAAGCAAGTACTTGGGTATTGGAGGTAGATGTGAACGATAATTCTACTCTTGCCCTATATCGCCAGAATGGTTTTCAACCGCTCGCACACTTAACATACTGGGAGATTGCGCCCGAACTCCTCCAGGAATTGGCACTACGCGAACCAGATCTCCCCAATCTTCTCCCCGTCAGAAATACAGATGCTCAACTAATTTATCAATTAGATACAGTATCCATGCCACCATTATTGCGACAAGTCTTCGATCGTCAAATCCACGACTTTAAAAATAATCTCGTCCAAACGATGGTGGGTAAAGTTAGAGAGTGGCTACAACAGAAACAATCTGTGAGTAATTATGTCTTTGAAACCCAACGCAAAGCCGCGATCGGTTATTATCGTCTATCACTAAATTGCGACGCTCACGGGGAGCGGCTACGCCAACGTCAACTACTAGGTGATGATGATCGTCAAACCCATCAAGCCGAATTAACCGTTCATCCAGCCTATACTTGGCTCTATCCAGAACTGATGGCTCAACTGGCGAGATCTTGCCAGTATTTACCCTCTCAACCGCTTCAATTAGTCTCTGCTGACTATCAACCCGAACGGGAAGAATACTTCCAGCAAATCGGTGCAGTCCGCATCAAACATAGTATGTTGATGTCTCGTTCTGTCTGGCATAAGCTCCGCGAAGCGAAACATCTCTCCTTGGAAAATCTCCAAATTGCCGAGATGCTCCAGAGTCTCCAACCTTCTCGCCAACCTCTGCCCAATCGGATTGAGAAGAACGATCCGGAAGATCTTGCCTAGTTGATCAAAAAATCTAGTTATACAAGGCAATCGGCGAAATTAAGGTGATCAAGGGCAATTAGATCGCTAGCAAACAGTCTATTAGCTAGGCATTATTATTGGTGCCAATTTGTTCGCTGTCGAGGTTGAATAATACCTGAAGAGTTTGCAGAGCTTTGCGGCGGGTATCAATATCTTCTTGGGCACGGAGTTGTAATAATGGATCGTGGAGAATTTTATTGATAATCCCTTTTGTCAAAGCCTCGATCGCTTCTTGATGACGTTCGCCAAATTCAGATCCCAATCTGGATAGAGCTTTTTCCAATTCTTGCGTCCGAATGTTCTCCATTTTATCGCGCAAACAGTTCATGGTGGGGACTGTTTCCAACAATTGCCACCAAGTATCGAAGTTTCCGACTTCTTCGTCAAGGATGCCTTCGGCTTCCTGTGCCATTTGCTGGCGGCGTTCTTGATTTTGAGCGACGACAGCTTTGAGATCGTCTACGTTAAAGGCTTGAATATTTGCGAGGGTATTCACGTCGCTATCTACGTTACGCGGTACTGAAATGTCGAAAATCATCAGGGAGTGATGAGGATCTAAGACTGCCTCTAGTTTAGCCGCATTTAGTAATGGTTCCGTTGCGGATGTACTGGTAAAGACAATTGTCGATGTCGATATTGCTGTCATCATAGCGGTGATCGGTTGCAGTTGCAAATCGATTTGGGTAAACATGACCTTGAGTTCTTCTGCACGTTTTGCCGATCGATTGAGGATGGTAATATCTGTAGAACCTTTGGAGATCAGATGTTGTACCAATAATCTGGACATTTTACCAGCACCTAAGATCGCCACCCGATGATTGGCAAAATTACCGACTTTCATGTGGGCTAATTCTACCGCAGCCGAACTGATCGATACGGCACCTGTACCGATACTAGTTTCGGTGCGTACCCGTTTTCCCGCCGTCAGAGCCTGCCGAAATAACCGATTGAGAATCGGTCCCATCCCTTGGTACTGTTGTCCTATTTTTTGGGTTTGTTTAACTTGGGCGAGGATTTGTCCTTCACCCAAAACGAGACTATCTAACCCGCCGGATACTCGCATCAAGTGCATCACAGCATCTTTATGGAGGAGGATAAATAAGTGTTGTTTGAGATCTTTGAGCGGTAGCTTACTAAATTCTGCCAGAAATTGGATCGCATCTTGTACGCCTCGATCGGCGGTGGGCGAGACAATATAAATTTCTAGACGATTGCAGGTACTAAGAATCGTCGCTTCTTTGATGTGGGGATAATTGCAGAGGGTATGAATCGCTGCTTCCATCTGCGTATCGGGAACGCTGAGTTTTTCACGGATGTCTACAGGTGCGGTTTTGTGACTCAAACCGATAACAGCAATATTCATGTCTACTCCGCGTTCAAAAAAGTGAGGATCTTTAAAGTTTTGTTATTTTAGTTACGGACATGTTCACCGTTGACAACGCACTATATATAAGTGCGATCGATGTTGTCGTAGTGGCAAAGTCTGGGCATTCTATCTAATTGCTGTCTATCTTGCGCTAATCGCTGCGACTTGTAAATGCTTTGTTATGGTTCTTCATGGGGAGTGCGTACACAATTTGAGTTGCTGCGTAGATTTGACCCACCCCGCCCTACGGGCACCCCTCCGAGGAGGGGATTTTCCACTCTAGCTTTTCTAGCTCTTCTAGCTCTTCTAGCCTAAAGCCTAGTGCAGGCTAACAGTTTGAGGATTACCAGTCATGTGAATGGTATCGACAAAGCGAGCGGTTTTGGATTGGCTGGAAATAACCAGGGTGTGAGTACGTGCGCCACCTTTGAAGAAGCGAACGCCGTCCATGATGTTACCGGAGGTGATTCCAGTACCAGCAAACAGGACGTTTTCACCACAAGCGAGTTCTTCTGCGGTGTAAACTTTGTCAGGATCGGTGATACCCATTTCTAAGAGACGAGCGATGTTAGCTTCTTTGCTTTCGCCGATCAATCCAGTTTTGACGATCGCTGGATCGTAGATTAATTGTCCTTGGAAGTGAGCATCCAAGCACCGGAGAGCTGCTGCGGAAATTACGCCTTCAGGAGCTGCACCGATACCCATGAGTGCATGGATATTGGTTCCAGCGAATCCACAGTTGATGGCTGCACCAACGTCACCGTCGCTGATTAGGGCTACACGAGCACCAGCAGCGCGAATTTCAGCAATCAGATCGTTGTGGCGTTCGCGTTTCATCACGACGACAACTATTTCATCGATCGGTAGATCGAGACATTCTGATAAAATTTTGAGGTTTTCGGTAGCAGATTTGTTGATGTCTACTTTACCTTTAGCCGCAGGAGGTGCAGCGAGTTTCTTCATGTAGAAGTCAGGAGCTGCAAACAAACCACCTTTTTCGGAGATAGCTAATACAGCCATCGAGCCAGGTTGTCCGTATGCACAAAGGTTGGTGCCTTCGCAAGGATCGACGGCGATGTCGATTTCTACGAGTTCGTCAATGGTACACAAGTCAGCAGCATTGGGCTGAGAACAGATCCCAACTTCTTCGCCGATGTAGAGCATAGGCGCGTCATCGCGTTCGCCTTCACCGATCACGATCCGTCCGCGCATGTGGATTTTGTTCATCCGTTCGCGCATTGCTTCAACGGCTACACGATCGGCTTCATTTTTGTCGCCCTTACCCATCAAGCGTGCTGACGCGATCGCCGCTTGCTCAACTACTTCGATAATTTCTAAACTTAAACTATTGTCCACTGCTAATTCGCTCCCAAAAGGGCTTTATTTATAGGGATTTCAGTCTCTAAGTCTACCAGAGCGTGGGGACACATGTCTGTTTATAGGATATCTATTTTCTCCTGTTTGGATCGATCTGAATCTAGCATCAATGTATGTTTTTTTACCGCAGCGATTGGCGCACGCCTTTAGTGCATTAAGACAGCGGAAAGACTAATCTAGAATCTGGGAGAGGGAAAGGGGGTATCTAAATGCTAATTAAGGATGTGGGCGAACAGGGATTATTAAAGTTAATCCAGCCTTATTGTCTCCCGAATACGATCGGGGATGATGGGGCAATTTTACACCCACCAGTAGGTTGTGAGTTGGTGGTGACTACGGATGTGTTGGTGGATGGGGTGCATTTTAGCGATCGAACCACCAGCCCTTTTGATGTCGGCTGGCGATCGGTTGCGGCGAATTTGTCGGATCTGGCGGCGATGGGTGCTACGCCGTTGGGAATTACGGTGGGGTTGAGTTTACCGCCGGATTTGCCTGTGGTGTGGTTGGAGCAGCTTTATGCGGGGATGCAGGCTTGTTTGCAGCGTTATGGAACGGGGATAGTTGGGGGAGATTTGACTCGATCGAGGATCATTACGGTAGCGATTACGGCGTTAGGATCGGTAAGAGCGGATAAAATTATTGCTCGATCGACTGCACGAGTTGGTGACTCGATCGTGGTGACGGGTTATCATGGTAGTTCTCATGGTGGGTTACAGTTGTTGCTCGATCCTGAATTAGGGCGAGATGTCAGTAATTTTGTCGATCGAGCAGATCTCGAACAGCATCGCCAAATATTAATTATCGCCCACCAACATCCTCAACCTCGACTAGATATTTTACCGCTCCTCGATGAGTTGAGAGCGAGTGTCAGTGAACTATTCCCAATTTCGGGGATGGATAGTAGCGATGGTTTAGCTGATGCGATCAACCAAATTTGTCGATCGAGTCAAGTAGGAGCGATCCTGACTCGATCCAGTCTCCCGATCTCTCCATCTTTATCCCAAATGTTTCCAGATACAGCAGTAGAATCGGCTCTGTATGGTGGAGAAGACTTTGAACTAGTATTATGTCTCCCCGCACAAATCGCGATCAATTTAGTCGATCGAATCGGTAATGGTGCGGCAATTGTCGGTAAAATTACTCGATCGCCAGATATTAGATTGGTCGATGATAGTGGAATATTACCCTCGATCGATCTCAATCTTAATCGACAATCTGGATTTCAGCATTTTTAGTGGGGTGAGCTAGCAATTCCAAATTCAAACTTATTCGTATATGTCGTAGGGGCGGGTTTATGCTAGCTAGTCTGGATTGATACCAGTAAGTATCGAACAAACCCGCCCAACCCCACCAAAAAGGATCGATTATTGTAGGATCATCGTCAAAAGATTTTGAATTTGGAATTGCTGGGGTTGGGCGGGTTTTAAAGTAAATCCCTGGCTTCATTCTATAGAAACCATTTGAGATCTTTTAGGCGATCTAACCGATATTGTTGGGGTGGGCGGGTTCGATCGGAAGTTGATTATATTCTGCAAGAATTTCTAGCATAAACCCGCCCCTACAGTTCCCATGAATTATCATGATGAAAACCCTCGATTCTCCGTAGGGAGAGGCTCGCAGGAACGGATTTGACGCTAGTTTTTAAAAATAAAACTGTTGAAATCCGCATTCTGTCGTCAATAATCTAAAAGATATCGAAACACTGAAATAGTGCAAGAGTTTTAAAATGAGAATTACTGTACAGTTCCCCTCTATCCCCTATTCTCTATTGCCTACCTAATGCATTTCTATAAATCAGACCAAAATCTTACAACATTAGCCGAATCAGTTCTCGCAGCTACTTGGGCTGAATTTCCCGATTTAAAACCAGCACAAATCGCCCTGACATGGCTAGTGTACGATCGACCGATTCCAGTTAATACTGGTGGTGCAATTACCGCTGATGAGTTGTGGAAATATCCAGTTAGAGGCTTTAATTATCGCGGGGGCGATCGCATTTATCCCGCGAGTATCGTTAAATTATTTTATTTATTAGCGATGCACGAGTGGCTGGAACAATGTATGGCTGAACCTTCTGGCGAACTCGATCGAGCCATGCGCGATATGATCATAGACTCTAGCAATGATGCTACTAGTTTAGTCGTCGATACCCTGACAGGTACCACTAGTGGGCCAGAATTATCCCCAGGGCCATTTACTACCTGGAAAGCCCAGCGTAACCTCATTAATCGCTATTATCAATCCCTGGGTTGGTCAGAATTAGACACCATTAATGTCAATCAAAAGACGTGGAGCGATGGTCCTTACGGACGGGAACGGATGTTTGTTGGCGAAATGCGAGAAAATCGAAATATGCTGACTACCGATGCTGTGGCGAGACTGATGCATAGTATCGTCGGTGGGGCGGCGGTGAGTGCAGATCGATCGAGTCAAATGATGCAACTACTCCAGCGCGATCTCAATTTAGCTGGAGTTAGCCCCGATTCTGGCGAGGAGAACCAGCTAAATGGCTTTTTGGGAGCAGGTTTACCACCTGTAAGTCAAATTTGGTCAAAAGCAGGGTGGACATCTCAGGTGCGCCATGATGCGGCGTATATCGAATTAGCAGATCGACAACCTTATTTACTAATTGTCTTTACCGAAGGAACAGCTAATAGTCAAAATCGGCAGCTTCTTCCATTTATATCCGATCAATTTGTCACAGCGATGTCTCAAATCGAGACACTTGATTGAAGCGATTTGAATTGAGGAAACTATATAATCAATTAACCGTCTAAATCTTGATAAGGATTTAGACGGTTAGTAGTAAATAAAGTAAGTAAAATTTTTGAGGAGTAATCAATATTCAGTATGATCCCACCAGTCACAAACATCCCAACGATCGCAATTTCACAACCCGCAACTGTTGCCGTACAAAATTGGCAAGATCGAGCACCTGCAACTAGTCCCGATCTCCATACAGCTCCAGCACCACGATTCATTGCTCAATCAGAACTACCTGGTGGTTCTACCCCCGCCCCAGCACCCCCAACACCTCAAGCACCTAGTACCAACGATACAGGTAGTGGCTATCCTAGCAGAATTCCCAGCAACTATTTTGGGCCAGCAATTAGCTTTGGTAATAACGGTGGATCTGCTTTGGGGATAATCAGTAGATTCCCATTTGCCCAAAATTATTCAATTCGTCCATCAGCAGTTTTTGGTTCAACTGGAACTATCGTGCGAGTTCCCGTAACCTATGATTTTTCGCTGGGTGACAAAGAACCATTTGAACGCAATCCAGTGGTGACTTTTCACGCTGGTGGCGGGGTTCAGTTTAGTTCTGGCGGTGGTAATGTCCAAGGTGATAACTTCAGCTTATTAGGCACAATTGGTGTTGATGTTAATTTGTTTGAAGGTATTGCATTAGTAGCTAATTACAATACTAATTTCGGCTCGATTAATGGTACTAATATTGGGATTGGATTTGAGTTTTAATTAGCGGACAGTGGATAGTGTGAGTTGAGTAAATTCACACTATCGATCGCTTGCCGTTTTACTTCTTCTACAGGTAACTTAACGATAAACTCTGTCCATCCACCAGTACTTGTTACCTGAATTTGACCATTTAATTGCTCGACTAATTTTTTGACTAGAGATAGTCCTAAACCAGTACCTTGTTGGGTGCGATTGTTACCAGGAATTCGATAAAATTGTTCAAAAATATGTGGTAAATGTTTCGCTGAGATTTCTGCCTGATTTTTAACAACAATCGTTAACCAATCTGAATTTGGAATTCTCTCGATCGTCACTAGAATTCTGCCATTTACATGAGTATATTTACAGGCATTATTTAGTAGCTCTGTAAAAATTCTATTGAGAGAAACTCGATCGATGGCAATCATTGGCATCCATTCTGACACAGAAGTAATTAGTTCTTGTTGGCACGTATTAGCTCGATGAATAAATGGTTCAACGGCAGTTGCTAGCCAGGTGCCAACGTCTACTGGTTCGAGATTGATCCGTTCGCACAGTGTATCAGCACGAGGATCGATCGACAGTTCTAATCGCTGTAGCTCTAAAATATTGTTAATTAAGTCTACTTCGCGATCGCATTCTTGCTCCAAGACTAATAAATATTTTTCGGCGCGATGTCCTGACAATAAAGCAGCAATTTCAGGATCATTTTTTAGACTAGTTTTCAACATCCGCATCGCCATTTTAATATTCATCAATGGTGCTCGTAAGTCATGAGAAATATTGTTGATGAATTCATCTTTTTGCTGACCAATAGATTCTAATTCAGCAATTCGTTCAATTAATTCAGCTAGATCTGAGAGCGGCGATGAACTAACGGCGATCGATTCATGCGTAGTCGTAATTCCCGTTAGCAAATTCATGGCGGTGAGTAATTGTTGGCCTAGAGCTTGTACCCATGACAAATCTTGCGGTGTCCAGACACTATGGAGATTTCCTGACAGACAAATTCGTCCCCACAACTGATGCTGATTGCTATCATAGAAATTAGGCTGATCGAGCAATGGAATAAATACATATCGATCGCAAATATTGATATTCATTACTGTCGTCATTGCCGTAAATTCAACAATTTCTCTTCGATGTAGTCGTTGATCAATTTCATCCGCTTTTTCAGGTTCTAAGCTTAAGATCGATTGACCCAGATCTGGTAACTGAACGATCGTCAGCCACCGATGTAACTGCGGTTGATATTGTTGAATTAATACTCCATTCAGGACTAAAATTTCCTGAATTTGGGTGGCAGTAAGTTGACAGAGGTAAGTTGAGTCGATAGGGCTAAGCATGGATGGTGATCGGGGGGTGGTGATAGACTCGATGCGCCAAAGCAAATGTTCTGCTTTGGCGCAGCCTTGCTGCTGACAATCTGATCTGTCTAAACGGTTAGATTAATAAAATTTGTTACAATCTAGGAATAAGACATAGTAAAAAGTATATGAGCGATTCTCCAGAGGAAAGGCTACGCCAACGAGAACCAGCAGAAGCAGCATTACTGGCGACACAGTTAGAAAGTCCAGATCTGCGCGATCGAATGGTAGCATTAGCATCACTGCGAAATCTTCCCGCCGATGTTGCACTACCGCTGATCAAAAAAGTGCTCAATGATCAAAGCTTACAACTGCGATCGATGGCAGTGTTTGCGCTAGGTGTCAAAGTCACACCAGAATCTTACCCGATTTTGATCGATATCCTTGCTAATGACCCAGATTATGGGATTCGCGCCGATGCCGCAGGTGCATTAGGCTACTTAGAAGATATCCGCGCCTTTGAAGGACTCGTCAGGGCATTTTATGAAGATACTGACTGGCTCGTGCGCTTTAGTGCCGCTGTTGCCCTCGGAAACCTCAAAGATCCGCGTGCGTTTGATGTCCTGATGAAAGCTCTAGATTCACCAGAAGTTGTACTTCAACAAGCTGCAATTGCCGCATTAGGCGAGATTAAAGCGATTGCATCAATCGATCGATTATTACTCTTTATTGAATCCGAAGACTGGCTGGTACGTCAACGTCTGGCTGAATCATTGGGACAACTACCTACCCCAAAAAGTATTTCCGCACTCAAGTATCTCACCAAAGACCATCATCCTCATGTTGCTGCTGCTGCAACTATTTGTCTACAACGGATAGAAGACGAGATCGGCAAGTAGGAAGGTTATACTATTTACTGGTTTAGATAAATTTTTTAAGATTAACCATTATTCTAGTTAGCCAAGGTCCTACCCCCTAAACCCTATCCCCTATCCCCTATCCACTCATCATGAATGTCCGCGAATTTTTTGAGTTGAGTGCTGGCAAATGGTTTTCCCAAAAAACTAGTCAACACTTAACTTTGAAACAGTCAGAACATGGAAAATCCGATTTAGTCATTGAAATCTTAGCCGATGACAATCCTCAAGTGATCCAACTGTGTCAACAAGCAGGCATCGATCCTAGCTTAATTTGGGGTGGTACTAAATATACCTGGAAAGGCACCGTTAATTGGGATGCTCAACCACAAACAGCCAATCAGGAGGGTGAATCGATCGCCATCTCAATTCCTGATTCACCAGCAGCCAAGACTGGTAAACTATTTCATACTGTCAGTGGGAATGCCAAATTACCCCAAGTCGTTCGATATACGATGGGTGATGATGATGCGCTCACTCTAGTGACAGAGCATGAAAATACCTGCTCTGAAGAACGAGTTTGGTTCGAGAGTGATAATGTTCGACTCCGCACCACAATTGTCACCCAGGCTAGTGGCGACTCGCTTGCTTCTTTTTACTCAGAAATTCGGATGGGGAAGTAGTGGAGAGTTGAAAGTTGAAAGTTGAAAGCGATTCCCATCTCCCCTCTCCCCTCTCCCCTCTCCCCTCTCCCAAGTTGCCAAAGTTATGTCGAAATGTAACAATGCGGTGGGTATATTATTATCAGGTAAATTTTAAAAATACGTGCAATTAAATCTAGTCGAACCAGTTAATCAAGACGAAGCTCCATTTGAGCGAGAAAGGCTCCCTTTCACCATCCAAGATGTTCGCACAGCGATCCCCAAACATTGTTTTGAGTCTTCTGCCTGGAAGTCATTGTCTTATTTCTTCCGCGATGTCGTAATTGTAGCTGGATTGTATGCAGTCGCTTACAAATTAGATTCTTGGTGGTTCTATCCAGTGTTCTGGTTCATGCAAGCAACGATGTTTTGGGCATTATTCGTGATCGGACATGATTGCGGTCATGGTTCATTCTCCCGCTACAAGTGGCTCAATAACCTAGTCGGACATATCTCTCACTCATTTATTTTAGTTCCCTATCACGGTTGGCGGATCAGTCACCGGACACACCACCACAATACTGGGAACATCGAAACCGACGAAAGTTGGTATCCCGTCAGTGAAGGCAAATACGACGAAATGGCATGGTGGGAGAAGTTTCTCCGGTTCGACCTTACTTTATTATTAGCTTATCCCTTATATTTATTCCGCCGTTCGCCCGAACGTCCAGGTGGTTCACACTTTCACCCTGCTAGTCCCCTATTTCGCGAGTCAGAAAAATGGGATGTCATTACTAGTACCATTTGCTGTGCCGTAATGGTAGCTTTAGTTGCTGCTGGTACATTTACGTGGGGTTGGCTATGGCTGGTGAAGTTTTACCTAGTGCCTTATCTGGGATTTGTGGTTTGGTTG
Organism: Chamaesiphon sp. GL140_3_metabinner_129_sub; assembly: GCA_025358725.1. Classification (GTDB taxonomy): domain Bacteria; phylum Cyanobacteriota; class Cyanobacteriia; order Cyanobacteriales; family Chamaesiphonaceae; genus Chamaesiphon. The sequence goes on along the minus strand of JANYIT010000058.1, from coordinate 7,812 downwards.
GATTTAGTAACTTTCCTCCATCATACTGATGACGATTTACCTTGGTATCGCGGCAAAGATTGGTACTTCCTCAAAGGTGCGATTTCGACGATCGATCATAGTTATGGTTTCATTGATGATATTCATCACAATATCGGTACCCATGTCGCTCACCATATCTTCCTCACCATCCCTCACTATCACCTCCTAGAGGCGACAGAGGCGATTAAACCAGTTTTGGGCGAATACTATCATAAATCCGATCGTTCCATCTGGGCAGCCTTCTGGGATGCCAAGGAAAACTGTCATTTTGTGACTAATACTGGGACTAAGATTTATTATCAATCGAAGTAAGGGTTAGGTTTTAGGCTTTGGGCTTTAGGGGTTAGGCTTTGGGCTTTAGGCTTTGGGCTTTAGGAAATTAACAGGACGCTTGCGTCCTAATCTCTAATTCACTAACAGCTAAAGCCTACCTAATACCTAAAGCCTAATACCTAAAGCCTAATACCTAAAGCCTTTTTTATGTCCAAACGTTCTTTTCTAACTAGTCTATTAGCGATTTGTTTGAGTGCAATCTTGTGGGGAAATTTTGTCCCGACAGCAGAGGCGATGGGAGGTAAATTGCCAATGATGAATCAGCCAGCACCAGAATTTACGCTACCAACTAATACTGGAACAGGCAAAGTATCGCTAACTGACTATGCTGGAAAATGGCTAGTTTTATATTTCTATCCAAAAGATTTTACATCTGGCTGTACATTGGAAGCTCGCAGATTTCAACAAGATTTGGGTAAATATCAGCAACACCAAACTGAGATTGTCGGTGTGAGTGCTGATTCGATCGATTCTCATGCTGAATTTTGTGATTCGGAAGGATTAAAGTTTCCCTTATTAGCTGACACTGACGGTAAAGTTAGTAAAGCTTATGGTTCTTGGATGGGGATTTATTCGATGCGTCACAGTTTTATCATTGATCCTCAAGGAGTTTTACGAGCAACATTTACTGATGTTAATGCGGCAGTACATAGCCATGAAGTACTGACCGAATTAGATCGACTTCAATCAGCTAAAGCCTAGTAATACCAATTTCAATTGAGTAGATGACAGATTGGCTCCTCCCCTTTATAAGGGGAGGTTGTCTTGACGCGCTAAACCCTCGGGAAACCCGAGGAGCGCGCGTCGCTGGGAGGGGTAGAGATCTGTAGCTCTGATTCAAGAAATTGGTATAATAGTCAGCCCTGTTGATCAAATAGCCTCGACTGCTTGAAGCAGTCGAGGCTATTTGATCAAGTGAGTAGTAGTTATGCTGGATTGATCTGAGGTTGACGGTGGAGGAGATTAATCACTGCAGCTTTTTCCAAAAGTCCAACTAGCACACCATCACTATTCGTAACACTTAGAGTCGTAACTTGTCTTGATTCTAATTGCTCGATCGCTTGCAATAATGGTCGATCGCTGATAATAATTGTAGATGGTTCAACCGATTGCATTAATTCGTTGACTAATGTATGTGCCCATCGATCGGATCTGATCGTTTTTAGTGCATCTAATGCCAATTCACCGACTAAGTGCCCTGATTCATTAGTAACTAGAAACTTTTGCCAGTTGCTACCAGTAAGTGTCCGTTGGTCTACAAATTCCCGCAGGGTAAGATCTTGCGAAATAATTGGGCTATTGGGAGTAACAGCATCAGCAACAGTTAGTCCAGTCAGAAGTTCTTGAACTCTGGCAAACTGGGCGGATTTACCAGCATTTTGGAGTAAGAATGAACCGATTAGTAAGTTCCAAATGTTGTCGAAGTTCCCATACAATACTAACGGCAGTAAGCCAGAGGCGATCGCGATCCAACCAAAAGCTTGACCGACAATACTCGCGATTTTTACCCCTTTGTAAGGATTTCCGGTGACTTTCCAGACGATCGCTTTGAGAATATTACCACCATCGAGAGGTAATCCAGGAATCAGATTAAATAATCCCAGTGATAGATTAATTGCGGCCAATACTGCGGTGATTGCTGCTAACGGGCCAGTAATGTGAGTTGTAAAACCGATCGTGGTTAGGATACTAAATAATAATAAGCTAACAGCGGGACCCGCGATCGCCACCCAAAATGCGGCGGCTGGTGTCTCAGATTCTTTCTCTAAGCTGGCTAATCCGCCGAAGATGAACAGCGTAATGGATTCAACTTTAATCCCCTGTTTAATCGCTACGAAGCTATGTCCCAACTCATGTGCTAGCACTGAACCAAACAATAGTAAGGCAGTAACTAGCCCTAATAGTAACGGACTAGCACCCGTTAGATCAGGAAACTGTGCGGCCAATCCATCTCCATAGCTCCACGTTACCAAACCCAGGATCAGGAACCATGACGGGCTAATATAAAAAGGGATGCCAAACAAGGAGCCAACACGGATATTACTATTCATTAAGAGTGACCTCTAAATCTAAGTCAACGAGCAGTTATTTCATCGATTAAGTCTATTGTAACGAAGTATTAAGCAAGCTCTCATTATTCCTGCGGCGTAATATCCGTCTATAGTAGTTCGGTTGATGATAGAAAGCTAGAAGATATCGATCTGACAATTGGCAAACAATCTAGTACAATAGTATCGAGAGTTTGTTCCTTGTCTCCTATGCAACTAATTCAACGGAAAACCCTAGTTTATCAAGCAGGTAGTTCGGATAAAGTCTACGAGGTAGATTTGTGCGAAGTGGCACCCGATCGATATCTGGTGAATTATCGCTATGGTAAACGGGGTGGAAATCTGCGCGAAGGTGCGGAGACAGTAACAGCGGTGCCGCTGGCAGCGGCTCAGAAGGCATTTGATCGATTGATTCGATCGAAAATGACCAAAGGCTATCAGGAGACGGGTACAGTAGCACCTGAAGCGGTGGCAGCGACGATTTCCGTACCAGTCTCAATCGACGATCCAGATGCGCGAAACCGAGCCATCCTCGCCAGATTGATGTTGGCAGTAAATAATCGGAATGCGGTAGTCAAACCAAAGGAATGGAGAATCAGTCGGGCGATTTGGCGATCGGGTGAGTTACAATTGGCCGCAGCCGCACCATTATTGATGCAATTGTGGGGCGACGATCCGCTGACGAATTATAGTATTGCTTGGGCGTTGGGCAACTGTGGCGAGTCGGTGGCGGTGCCGATGTTAGAGGCAATTTATCGTCAAGCGGATACACCAGCGCATATTCGACGGATTGCTTTAGCAGCAATATGTAAACTCAATCCAGCACAGGCAGACGGATTGAAGCATGAGTTAATCGTCAAATTACCCAAGCAGTTGCGGGGGCTAATTCAGCAAGGAGCGGAGATAGCGGTAATCAGTGAGGCTCTGCAAACTTATTTAGATACCGCAACACCACAGCAATTTGATGTGCTGGATTTGTTATATCAAATCGATAATGAATTTAGCCGTCCAGTAATTCTGGAAATAGTGAGAAATGTACCTTTTAAACCCAATTATTTTCAACGGTTGCGACATATTTTTAAAATTGCTGAATATCGACAAGATGCCGAAGTGTTTGGAGTTTTAGCCTATCGTCTTGAAAAAAACAAAGCATTTTATAATAGTAATAGTTATGGCATTTATGTTCCCAATACTAATGAATATTTGAGGTTAAAAAGTTGGGATTACGATCGCCAGACGGGTCAATATAAGGTCTCTCAGACTGGTGAATTTCAAACAGAGATGGCTCGATCGAATTGTCGATTGGCTTATAGTAATAAAACTCGCGATTACCTACGGCGTAGAGTTTGGCGATCGCTCAAAACGTTGGGTGAATCAGATCGATCGGCATATGTCCAATTAGCTGTGGCTGTGTTGTTGCAATATAGTGACATGGATCAGACTCCCACTCGCTCAGCGACATATTATCGATATGATGCCAATTACCAACGTTCGGAATCCAATCAAGTTAGCTGGGATAAATATGCTGCTTATTTAGCATTTAATCACATTCTCTATGCCAATAGTCCTCGCTATGAATTGAAGTCAGGTAAGGATATTTGGCAATGTAAATCCACGTACAAATTGGGCGATCCTGCTCCGAGTATTCGGGAGGAAGCTTTCCCTCAATTGTGGGAGCAGCAGCCAGATGCTTTACTCCAATTATTGGCTGAAAGTCCGTGTCAACCCGTGCATGAATTTGCAGTTACAGCAATCCGCACCTGCACTGAATTCTGTCAAGGAATCTCGATCGAGATCTTGATCCAATTATTAGCCAAGCCTTACGAAATTACCGCCCAATTTGGATTTGAATTGGCGCGATCTCGTTATCAAGCAGACAATCCGCAGCACGATCTGATTCTAGCAATCGCTAATTGTGCTTATGCACCAGCCAGAAGTGACGCACATACTTGGATTAGTTCACAGATCGATCGCTTCATTTTAGATGATAAATTGATCGCTGGATTAGTTATCAGTCCTGAAGCAGATACACAACTATTTATTCGGCAGATATTGAGTAGTTCAATTATTCCCGATCCTATCGCTCGGATGGTGATCGGACGGATTATCGCCGAGTTATTAACTCTTGATGAAACGCGAGAAGAAGTTGCTGAAAATGCATCCCAAACCCTAATTACTTGCTTTAGAGTACCGCTAAGATCGATCGGTTTAGAAATTGTCCTCGATCTATTACGTCATCCTTTCCCCGCTTTACAAACTTGTGGAGCGCAAATCTTACTCAATCATCAAACCCAAACTATCGATCTTCCGCCTGGTTTAATCGATGCTTTATTAGAATCACCAGTCGAATCGGTGCGGGTAATTGGCGTGCAATTATTCGGACAATTGCCCGATCAAATCTTACTTGATCGGATCGAACTAATTCTCACCTTAGTCACCCATCAATTACCGGAAATGCGATCTGCAATTCGATCGAGTATCAATCGTCTCGCCACCGCCCATCCAGCATTTACGACTGAATTAGTCGATCGATTAATTCCGCTACTATTAGCACCAGAATCTCACAAAGGACTGCATACATTCCTCTCCCAACTGCTCCAAAATGACTTACCAAATTGGATGGAAGTCACCAGTCCCGAAATTACCTGGACACTACTCAAATCTTCTGCTACCGCCAGTCAAGAACTAGCTGGAAAAATATTACAAGCGAATAGTAGTCGATGGGCGCAAACATTAGCTACTGAAAAAATTGCCGAACTCAGTCATCATGAAATTCTCGCCGTGCGGGGATCAAGTTGGCAGATGATCGAGCAAATCTTACCCCGCTTGCGCCAACAATCCAGCGATTTACTTGCCGCCACAATGGTGATGGCAAGTAAATGGGAAGACTCCCGCCAATTTGGGTTCAAATTATTTGGTGAACTCCTTGCACCTGCGGAACTCACTCCCGCAATTTTGATTAGTATTTGCGATAGTAACCGCGAAGATGTGCGTAAATTTGGACGAGATTTAGTGGGAGCCTGTTTTCAAGAACGAGATGGTTTAGAATATTTGCTCAAATTTAGCGAACATCCTACCACCGATATGCAGCTCTTCGCCAGTCAATACTTGGAAGATTATGCATCTGGTAATCTTGAAAGATTGCAAGAATTGATCCCCTATTTTACTCGCGTGCTTGCCCAAGTCAATCGCGCTCGCGTCGCAAAACAACGCATCTTTGCTTTTCTGACTACTGAAGCAATTAAAAATGAAGCTGCCGCCAAATTAGTTGTAGAAGTTCTCACGCGTCAATCAGTCTCGATCGCGATCGGTGAAAAAGCTCACGCATTGGAAACTCTACTCAAAATTCATCAATTGTATCCACAATTAACCGTGCCAATTACAGTTAAACTTCTACCTGTAAAAACGTAAATCTTGTCCAAATACATGTATTTTATTACTGCCACAATCCAGGGTACCCATTAAGGGCACCCCTACACAATTAACCGGTAGGGGTGCCCTTGATGGGTACCCTCACCAACCACGATACCCACTCCCAACCCCTACGCTCATGGAATTCAATTATAGTTACCCAGGCAACAGTAGCATTTCCAGCAACAGCGATCGCACCCAGATGTCCTTCGCCCCCGATCTCACCCGCAGCCCCACCTTCTTCCGAGGCGAACTTCGCCAAAATATCGCCTTCCGCGAAGCCATCAGTGCCCTCCACGATGTCGTCGTCTCCGACTTGCGGTTCCAACCCAAAGACAAAACCGCCTATAAAGAATGGGCAGCCCAACGCAATGAAATTGATTGGCAGCTTATCGCCAGCCAGAGACAGGTAGTCACCGACAGATTGCGCGAACTAGATGCCGAAATGACTGAACTACGCCGTCGTAGCTCAGATCGATCGAAAGAATATTACCAATCCGTCCGCCGTTATTTCGACTATCTCTACCAAAAAGATCGCGATGCTTGGTTTGTACTCGATCCCGTAATCACCGTGCATCCCGACGAAGTATTCTTCGAGTGCTTCAGTCAAGACGAATCCAGCTACGGGCGACTCGGTGCTAGTTACGAGGTTTTTAAAAACGTTGGTGACTTCGCCTGCGGCACTACCAATGTCGATTATTCCGCCGCCCTCTACGACGAATTCCAAAAAATCCGCACCTATAAATCCACCATTTTTGAAGTAGATCCCTCCGGCTTTGGCGTGCAAACTGCGGGCGAGGTGGCTTATAAGGAGGTGAAAATCGATTTACCCGACACGTGGGTGCGCGGCTTCCTCCAAGTCAATTCAGCGATGTCCTTGCCCGCAATCAGCTTCGATTTGCATCCGATGGACATCTACAATCTCTGCTTTGTACTCCGCCGCCGCAAGGAAAAAAACAGCCCTCGCAGTATGAAATATATCCTCAAACCAGGGGAACCAGTGCGGGTAATTTTCGAGCCGTGGAATCTCGAAGTAGTTTGCGATCGATCGTTTTATCATGGTCATAAACCCGAAGAAATTCGCGTTTGGGGACGACGACGGTTATTAATTTTGGAACGCCTGATTCCGGTAGCGCGAAAATTTACCGTACATTTATTAGGCACTGGTTTACCCTCTTTCTACGTCGCCGATCTCCACGATTTATCCTTTACCCTCGGTTTATCCGGTTGGACGGCAAATGATTGGGCAAAAGCAGGTAATTTTGATCTGATGGCTCCTCGTGCAACTGTAGATGATTGGACAAAGCAAAAAGTATTTGCAGCACTCCAAGAAAATTGGTTGGAATCACCAGACGATCTGGCGAAAAGATTGAAACTCGATCGCAGTATTGTCTTAGGTGCCTTGAGTGCTTATACTCAAGCTGGAAGAGCGATTTACGATCTGAATAAACAAGTATATCGTGTGCGTGAATTGACTCAGGAGCCATTACCGATCGATCAATTAAGATTTGCTAACGATCGTGAATCAGCCGCCAGTGAATTTATCACTAAAAAGGTCGTCAAAGTCGATAGTTCGAGTATCGATACCAACGGGACATTACACCTAGCCGGAACGATCAAATATCGATCGCAGACGTATAAACCGACAGTGGAGATCGATCGAGATGAGCGATTAGTGGCGGCTAATTGTACTTGCAATTGGCATCAACAAAATAAGTTATTTAAAGGCCCTTGCGAGCATATTCTCTCGCTGCGAATGCAACATCAACAGATGTTGGTGAGACTGTAGATGTTGCAAGCTACCCGACCTCCCCAAAAATCCCCTCCTCGGAGGGGTGCCCAAAGGGCGGGGTGGGTAGATCTCAATACTTCTCGGTTAAGCTCTAAGCAGTGCTAGCAATAGAGAAACTAAGGTGTGGGTGCTGAGTTCCCGTACCAGGATGAAAAGGTTTTTTCGCTGGAAATTTTGAACGGGTCTTTTTAACAACGCGCGGGTTAC
>JANYIT010000041.1 GCA_025358725.1 Chamaesiphon sp. GL140_3_metabinner_129_sub | reverse complement strand
CTGTTGTGATGCACGATATTGTGATTGGTTTGTTTATCAATCGGTTTGAATTTGGGTGTGCCATTTAACCTCCTCTCCACAGATCTAGAACATTACCGTATTTCTTTTGGAATATTGGTACCTGTGACTTTCAAGATGGTATCTGGTTTTTTCTTGTGAACTTCCGGAATTACTCGTTCAATTAGTATCTTTAATGCATCTAAATTCCACGCTCCTCCCATATAGCCATAAAATCCAACAATATTATTTGGCAACTCATTATAATCTAACTGCGAAAAATCCATCTTTCCCTCCAATTCTATTGTAGCGGGTGATTGATGAATTTTAGCATTATTGTCTAGGTAATATATCAACACCTAAACTAAATAGTCCAGAAGAACTTAAGCTTTCATAAAAAAAATCTGATTTTTCAGCTTGAGTACAGACTAAACATCCTAGTTGATGTCCAGATGCTTGCAAGGTATTAAATAAACGTTTAGCAAGATTACCAAAACCACTATTGTCAAATGGATCGACTACAGAAACTAATAAAATTCTCATTTTTATGCCTTAAAAGCTATTACTATCTATATCAAGAGTTTTAAAGATCATTTATATTTGACAATAGCCGTTCAGTATATTTATCCTGAGTGTAGTTTCTCGCACGTTCCTTTGCCGCAATTGCCATAAGGTTTCTAAGTTCCCGATTTTCAATCAGCTCTTCAATTCTGTCAGCTAATGCGTCATTCATATTTACAGTGTGATAATTTCTCTGCCGCCATACCTAATATATGAATCCCTTTTCTTAGCTCTGCTGTCCCAACAAATAGAATTCTTCCCTTGTGAGGTTGATTATCGAGATCCAGCCATAACTTCTCTACAGCATAAGGAATTATACAACATCGATCTAAATTAACTCCTAATTCTTGTAAGCCTTCGATTACAAATAGAGAGGGTGCAATAAAAAAATCTGTTAATTCACATACTTTATGTGAGTAAGTTTCATATTTTTCCAAAAAAGTAGTTGTGAATGGTGTTTCTATTTCTGGATAAATGGTTCTTTCTGATTGAACTATGCGATGAGTAATCGGAGATATATAAATTTCCGTAATGATTTTAATGTCTCGCTCTTTCGCAAATTCCAAAAAGCCAGTTCCTTCTCCAAACATGGAGAAAATATGAGTTGCATTATATAATCCTTTACAGATCATCGCATTACTAAACTCATGATTGAAATACTCAACGGCTTCATTCTCCTTTATTAAATTGTGTCTAGACAACTTTTTTCTAGCTAAATAACGAAGAGCAGCCGCATCAAATGTATGTACTTTACCTTTTAACTCAGAGGGTACACGACGATTTAAAAGGTTACTTAATGAACCTTGACGAAGAGATTGAGGTACAATGCGATCAAGGATTGCTGTAATACCTGAATCTGCACAGAGATCGGTGTATAAAGCCTCTAATAGTCCAGCTTTTTCCAAAATAGCTGGTATTATATAGTTTCGTCTTGCTCCAGTTTGAACAGCAATAAAACGCTTCATTTAAGATAATTACTCAGAGGTCTAAGCGATACAGAGCGGTGTTGTATGAATCGTCACTATTATTATCTAAGATAATGATTTTGGTGAGATTGGTAACTTAGACAGTAAACATTCCGTCTTGAAATTAAGTGCAGATGCTTTCTCTTGATTCCATTTATCACCATCCCATGTAAGTTGATGTAAATTAAATTCTTGAGAAAAATTATCTATAAAGTTTGCTAATTCATTAGAGCGACATTCCATAATCACACAATCGACTACTCCCATTTGAAATAATTTTCTTGCCCCTTCTAAAACTTTTGGTTCATGCCCTTCTGTATCAATCTTAAGTAGTGCAATACGATCGATTCCTTGCGCTGTTGCCCAGTCATCAAGTGTCACCATCTGAACTTTTTGTTTATCTTCAATCTTGTCAAGATCGGAAAACTCAGCTTCAAGAGTATGATAAGTGCTGTACTTGTGGATGTTTAAAGTCGTTTCCCCGTTAGCTGAACTGGCAGCCAAGTTATAGGGAACACAATTAAAACCATAATCATTAATTAAATCACAATTTGTCCGAAGATATCCAAAATTTTCAGCTTCCGGCTCCATCGCAAAAACTTTTCCGGTTTTGCCGACAGCTACGGCTGCATGTGCAGAGAAGTAGCCGATATTAGCCCCAATATCTACGACAGTATCTCCTGCTGTGACAAGCTTATCGATCGCATTACTAACATGTTGTTCGTGTGACTTAATTAGATACCGGAAAAAGTGAGGATCGGGAGGCAGAATAATAGAAACATTAGTTTTGTCACTGAAGCTAACTTGTCGATCTGACTTGAATAAGAACGAATCTAATTTAGATAGAGTTTGTTCGCCTCTCCCTTTAGTAATAGATAAAATAGCCTGATAGATAGGAGATAATATTTGAGTAGGGTAGATCATTTTGATTGCCTGTTAGAGTATGTTGTGGAATCGCTATACTTACATTATTTCAGCTAGTGATTGATCGAGTATGAAATCGATTGGTTTTCATTAAGTTAATTCTATATAATCACTGATTTGCCTAAACAGTCTGAAATACGGACAATAACCGTTCAGCATATTTGTCCCAAGTATAATCTTTAGCACGTTCTCTTGCAGCAATTGCCATCTGATTTCTAAGTTCCCGATTTTCAATCACCTCCTCAATTCTATTTGCTAGTGCTTCTACATCGCCTTCTGGAACAATGTATCCTTCAACCCCGTCTCTGACGACAGATCCAGCCGCATTCGTTGTAATCACGGGCAGTCCTGCGGCTAGAGCTTCATAGATAACTTCCGCCGAACCCTCAGCGAAACTGGGAAGAACGAAAATATCTGCCGAAGCATATTCTTGTTGAATTTCAGTTCTGGGTACTCGGCCTAAAAAGTTTAACTTTTGCGTTATTTCAGCATGGCGAATTAGGTCGGAAACGCCACCAGCAACTTTAAATTCATAATTGCGCCGACTAAGTTTTTGAGCGACCATTCCTAATGTGTGAATTCCTTTGCGAAGCTCGGCACTACCCACAAACAATATCCGACCTGGCTGCGGATTATTCTGGATATCAAACCAAGCATCATTAACGGCATAAGGAACCACATGACATTTTTCTAATGGCACATCAAACTCTTTTAATCCTGCTATTACAAAATCAGAAGGTGCTATAAATATATCTGTAAACTCACATACTTTGCGATCACGAAGGTGATCTGTTTCGATTATTTCTGGTGCAAGCGGTGTTTCCAAAAATGGATACTTTTCTCTTTCCTTTTGCACAATTTTATGAGTCATGAAAGAAATGTAAAATTCAGTGACTACCTGGACTTGGTGTTTCTGACTAAATTCTAAAAAATCATAACCCTCGCCAAACATTGAATAAATGTGGGTAGCTTTGCCAATACCCCGATCGATCATTGCCTGCCCAAATTCTGTGTTAAATATTGTCAGAGCTTCATGTTGCTTAATTTGATTCTCACGAGCTAATTTTTGTCTGACTAGATAACGCAGTGCTGCAAGATCGAATGTATGAACTTTATGCTTTAGCTCTGATAAAACATGACGATTTAACAGATTCTTTAATGAACCTTTCCGAAGGGACTGCGGTAAAAAACGATCGAGAACTGCCACCATGCCTGAATCTGCGCAGAGATCGGTGTACAAAGCCTCTAGTAGTCCAGCTTTTTCTAAAATAGCTGGTACGGCATAGTTACGCCTAGCTCCAGTTTGAACAGCAATGAAACGCTTCATTTAAAAATTCTCAAAAAGTTCAGTAGATGCAGAGTTAATTAAAAAGACAAGCTAAATTAAAGGAGTGCAGCAGAGTCTAATAAAATCAAATTAATAACCAGCTAGATAAGATAGCCAAGCTTTTTTGAGAACTGAATAAGCATAATGTTTAAAATAATATTGCTGTAATTGAAGCTGACTGATCTCACCATCACTTAGCTTCAATAACAATTGCCTGACACCGGAAATAAATAAGTCTGATTGCGGATCGACGATCAGAACATTGGGATTATCTACTCCATAATCGGGTATTCCACCTACTCCAAAAGCTACAAAGGGAACGCCACAAGCCATAGACTCCAACAAGACTAACGGCGCACCTTCAGCCCCAATAGTTGGTAACAGAGTTAAATCGTAGCTACTCAGCAGATCGACATAATCTTGACCTTCGGGATAACGACCAAAGCATTTCACTCGATCGCCGATACCGTTTGCTGTAATATATTCTCTAATTAGAGATTCTTCTGGGCCACCGCCATGAATATGCAATTCTCCTAATACATCTTTGAGCAGGTCCCATTGTTTCACCAGCCAGAAAGCCTGTTTATGTGGCACCAAACGACTAAACATCGCAGCTTTGGCGGTACCAATCGGAATTTTTTTAGAGATTGCACTGGGTAAAGATGCAGTTATTTCTAAAGGTTCTGGCATCGCTGGAATTGCTAATATAGTCTTTTTCCATCCAAAACACCTACCAAAAGTTTTTGCTACTGTTTGTGACTGTCCGACTATTTCATCAAAGCACCATTTGGCGATCCAGCGTGAGTCACTCCAGCCACAAGGAACACCTGACATTACTTCAAAGAATATGCGTCGGGTTTTTGTTCCAGTTAATAAAGGTGGAATAAACAGATTAAATCCAGTCCCAACAGCGAAGTAAACATCTGGTGAAAACTCCTTGATGATTGATCCGATCTCAAATGCTTGTTGTAGCTTTGAGATACTTGAATTAGCTGTTTGAGTTCGATCGGAAGTTAAGTAAATAAACCGAACATTTGAACTTTGAAATTTCTGCAGATCTTCTAAATTAGTAGATTGATCTTGAATACCACCTAATGAAATAGCTAGAACTTTTACATCTTCTTCTCCTAATGCTTTAGCTAGCCATTTCATATGACTCTGAATGCCACCTTCCCCTAAAAGATATCCCGCCAGCAAAACTTTCATTTTTGAAATTTGATAGAAATAGTTATATGATTTTTCTGCTATTATCGATGCATCTAGGATTTAGCAAGTCATTTTTCTAGCTATATCATAAATCCTGGAAAAATCTTGTGCTTTTTTCTCCCACGTAAAATCTCTAAGTGCAGTCTGATGATTGATCTCGCCTAATCGCACCCTTTCGCTCGGATTGTCAAGCAAATGAATTAGATGTGCTGCTAATCCATTTGCATCGTCAGCAATCAAAATACCTTTCTTTTGCTCTGCCGATAGAGCCTCTGATCCGATTGTTGTGGTAACTATCGATTTACTCAGATACATTGATTCAAGTATCTTAGTCTTGAATCCGCTGCCGAAACGGAAAGGCCAGCAATTTAAGGTGGATTTAGCAGCAAAACTACTAATATCATCAATAGTTGGGAATATTTCAATCCATGAAAATTTTTGAGATAACGCGAGAATTTTAGAGGGTATATTTAATCCTGTTATTAATAATCTCAAGTCTGGATGCTTGCTCAAGACAATTGGAACAATATCATTGATTAAAAAAAACAAAGCATCATCATTTGACACTTGATCTAAAAAGCCATAAAAAGTAATTGATTTGTCTGTATTTTGATTTGATAAATTATGATATTCAGCCTTGGGTAAAATATCACTGCCAAACGGTACAACGTAAATTTGAGAACGAGAATTAATTTGCGTCAATACTTTACTATCAATACGAGATACGACCGTAATTGGTTTGTTTGCATAAATTGAGGTTGTAGCTCTTTCTATTTTTACTGTTTTCAAAAGATCGACGACCGAAGATAATAATCCTTTGAAACTAAAGTTTATGAGATAATATCTTATCAATCTTATTTTATGATTAGTAAAACTATCAACTAAATCGAGAACTATTGGCTTGTCGAGCAAATCAATTAAAAAATACGATGTTCTAAGTGACAAGCAATGGATAACATCAATATTCAGATCTTCAAAAGCATTTGTAATGATAGATTGAATACTATTTTTCAGATCTGGAGTTTGATTAACCATCAATCTAACCGGATTTGGAACGAGCCAGAAAAGCAATTTAGCTACTAGTGAATATTGCTCTTCATTGTGTGAAATTACAAAACAGCCAAGCTTAAAAATACCAGAAGCTTCTAGATCTGATTTTACTTTTGAGCAATCTTCTGGGCTAGCAACAGTTAGACAAGCTAATTCATGACCTTGAATAGCAAGAGCTTTCATCAATCCCAAAGCTTGCTTTTCAAACCCACCTTTTCCTAAGGGATGATAATATGATATAAATAAAATTCGCATAGCAGTTGATATTTATTCCTAAGCTACTTTCTCGGTTTTCTTGCTTAGGGAGTACAATACTTTGTGAATTTTCGTCCCAAAGTATCGCAAAACCAGAATATGCTTGTAATAGTGACCATTTTTGAATTCTATCCCTGATTTTAATAGATCTTTTATGGCACGATCAACGAAATTCCACCAGCCGATACATGAAAACCTGTATAGCAAATGTGATATTGTATCTTCATCCCAGGTTTTCATTTCATTAATAAGAGTGGACAACTGTGATTGAGTCAAATTTTCTTTGAGATAAAAGGCGATATCTTTCCAATGTTTGACATTTAAATATGACGAAAGTATTTTTTTGTATGAACCTCTGTACATATCCCATGTCTGGCTAACTGCTGGAACTGGAACTAGTACACCATTCTCCTTTAAACAAATTTGACATAATAACATTGCATCAGCAAAAACACTATTTTCATTAAAGTATAAACTCTTGGCACGAAAAAATTTAATATTAAAAGCATTGCATGTTGGCGGAAAAAAACCATGCTTTAGAAATTCAAAAACTGCATCTATCCCCTTCATTTGTTCGTTTTGCCAACTGTAAGGATGGCTCTTGAAATTAGAAAAGTATATTGCGGTAGAATCTTCTTCTGTAGCAGCAATAATTGTTTGATGATAACTGCTCAATGTGTTAGGCTCTATGTAATCATCACTATGAACAAATACAAGCCAGTTTGATGCGGCTAAATCAAGACATCTATTATGATTTGCATACATGCTTACAAGTGAGGAGTATTTGACGTACCGAATTCGTCGATCGCTATAGCCTCGAATTACTTCTTCAGTGTTATCCGTGCTGGCATTATCACAAATAACTAATTCAAAGTCTGTAAAATCTTGACATAGGATACTATCTATTGCCTGATGTATCTCTGTGGCACGATTATATGTTGGTATGCAAATAGAAAAAAAGGGACTTTGATCGTTTCTTTGAGTCGAATTACTACTGATAACAGGCTTCTCTGCTGGATCTCTTGGAGTCTCGTTGCTAATTTTATTGTGTTTGAAATTTTTAGCCATTATTTCCTCTGAAAACTTTTACTAGTTTAAGTTGAATTGATTTTCTATGACTTTCTTCCAAAATATTTACCCACGACGAGATCAGGAAAATCGATCCACAAGTTATAAATCCAGTTCCAACCAATATCCAATTACTCATTTCCAATCTAGTCAGTAGTTCTTTTACGATCCAAGACATTGCCAAACAACTAGATAGTACTATCAGCCATAAGATTACAACCTCTCGAAAGTACAGCTTGAAATTAAGTTTTAGGCGAACCATTGGACGATAAACTGCATACCAATTATTTGTAAGTATCTGTGCCAGCATTGTCCCTAGAGCTACACCTAACAAACCATAAGGCTTGATTAAATACCAAGTAAATATTACATTTAATAGCCCAGCAATCAAAGCTGAAGGAGCATATTTTTCATCATCTGTTGCCCTAGAACTGATTACTAAAATAACATGCTGCGATTCTAACGTTAGCATAATGCAGAATACAATGATGATGTTATAGCCAATAAAATTACCGTTGCCGATCCATAGCTCAAAAAACTCTTTTCCAAAGATGAGAACGAAGCCGACTCCCGATGCCATGACAGACAAACCTATTTTGGCATTTCGGAGCGTGAGGTTATGAATAGTTTGAAAATCTTGAGATTGCCATGCTTGGCTGATAAAAGACGGTGAAGCATTTGCAAAAGCAACAGCAAGCTGATAAGGAGTACTGAGTAATGCATATGAAGCAACGTAAGCTGGAATATCAGCAGCACTTCGCATCAATCCAATAAAATATGTATCTGTTCGCAAAATTAAGAATGCCCCAAGCTCAGTTACCCACCACAAAAAAGAGGGCTTAATCATTTTTTTGGCATAGTCCCACCGCCATGTTCCGTTAATTGATAATAACTCCGGTTCTCGCCACCGAATAAATTGTAAATAGATCACACGTCCGATTAAAGCGTTGAGCAAAATAATTACAGCTAAAGCAATAATGCCACCATGCATCTGCACCGCAATAATACTTGCAACAATGGTGAGTAATGACAATCCAGTCCCAATAACTCCATCCCAGCCAACATAACCGATTCCAGTTAACCAGCAATTAAGATATGAAACCCAAACTCCCATTGCATAGCCAGCACACATAATAGTCCAGGCGATAATTACCGTCAGCGGTGAGAGATCCTTGAGTGGTAACTGATTGATTAATCCGTAACCAGATAGCCAAGCAACAAAGAATACCGCGACTGCCAGCCATTGCAAGACAATCCGCCCTGTAACTACCCAATTGCCAATTTCTTGCTTTGTCTCTGCTGACATCTCAGCATTGAGGTCATTTCCATCTTGTCCTTTGGCAAAAGCAATATAGCGAGTCAGTGTCGGAATAATGCCCAACCCTAATAGTCCTAGAAATGACTGACTGTTACCCAACAAATACCAGATACCTAATTCTTCCTTACCCATTAACCTGAAAAGAATAGGTGTCAGAAATAACCCAGAAAATATAGAGATGGCACGCCCCAACCAAGAGACAGTAACAGCAAAAGCAATTCGCTTAGAGGTTGACATTATTTTCTATATTTTTTGGCAACTTTAGTAATAGGAATTTAATTGTCTTTTGATACTGAAGTTACTTTGTTACAACAAATTCGTTTTGAGAAAAGATAATCCCTCAGCGATACCTCTTAATTGCCAGTTGAGAGTTTGAGCTAAACGATCGGATTTCATGCCTGCTGTGAGCGGACGGCGAGCCGCTTGTTGAAAATCTGATGTCAGCACCGGAATAATATTTTCTGGAGATAACTCAAATACTTTTGCTGCTGCTAGTGCGAACTGATATCGATCGATCAAATCTACTCCAGCTACATGAAATAAGCCCGTGGTATTTGCTTCAACAAGACGACAACTGGCTTCGGCAATGTCATTTACTAATGTGGGTGAACCGATTTGATCCTGCGGGACTTTGATAGTTTGGTTGGACTCTAGGGTTTTAATCAGACGGCTGACAAAGTTCTTGCCCTGTTGCTCCCATCCATATACAACCGTAATTCGCAGGATTAAATGATTGTCATCCAATTGAGCGATTTTTTGCTCGATTTCTAGTTTCTGCTGTCCATAAACACAGATGGGCGCAGGAGGATCTTGTTCTGTGTAAGAACCATTTTCACCATCAAAAACGTAGTCAGAAGAGTAAAAGACTAGTTTAGCTCCGATCTCTTTCGCCGCAGTTGCCACATTCAAGCTGCCAACAACATTAATTTGATAAGTTTCATCAGGATGAAGTTCACAGTAGTCCACATTAGAAAGATATGCAGGCAAGAACACAACTTCTGGCTGTGATAAAGATAAGATCGATCGGACAGCGGCAATGTCTTGTAATTCTAAAAAAGTGAGATTTGGCTGGACAAATTTATGATAAGTACCGATCGAATCCCAGCCTCTTGATCGACAAGCTCTGAGTAAATGAGAACCAACTAATCCTGATGCACCAATAATTAGAACTTTCATGAATTTCCCCCATAGACAAATGGACTGTCGAAGTCTGCAAATTTAATAAATTCGCGATCTCGCTGAGAAATAATCGGCTGCTCACTCATCCAAGGAATATCCACAGAATTCCACAGAATGCCGAAATCGCAATCAGGTGCATATACAGTAGAAACCTTATACATCATAATTGCAGTTTCGCTAGTCACATAAAAACCATGCGCTAATCCATGTGGAACATAAACTAGATTGGCTTTTTCGGCACTTAGCTCAAATGTTTCAAACTTGCCATAGGTTGGAGAACCTACTCGCAGATCTACCACCACATCAGTTACATCGCCCAGTACGCAATAAACCAGTTTAGTATGAGCTTTTGGGGGAGTCTGAAAATGCAATCCTCGCAAAACATTTCTAGTAGAACATGAGTAATATTCTTCGGCAAACTGAGTCTCCAACCCATAATCTTGAAAAATTTCGGTATGAAAAGTCTTCACAAACTTTCCTCGAATGTCTGTGAAAATCTTAGGTGTTAACTCATAGCATCCTGCGATTTTGGTTTCTCTTAGTTCCATTGATACTCACGGAGAAAATACAATTTAGTCATCTGCGATCTAACCCTTAGCAAAATTACGAATTACCGAGACAACATAGTCCAACATCTCTTCAGTTAGTCCAGGATAAAGCCCAATCCAAAAAGCGTTTTTCATCACATAATCCGTGTTTTGGAGATCGCCAATTACTCGATAATTTAAGCCTTCATATGCAGGCTGCCTGACCATATTGCCACCAAACAATAACCGCGAACCGATCCGTTTCTCTTCTAAATGTTGTACTAATTCATTACGAGTAAAAGGAGCATTTTCCTTGACAGATAACAGAAACCCAAACCAACTTGGTTCAGAATTAGCCGCTGCTTCCGGTAAAAGCAACACATCCTGTAAATCTTGCAAACTATTGTGCAGGTAATCAAAATTCAGGCGGCGTTTAGCCACAAATTCAGGCAACTTGTCTAACTGAGCGCATCCCACCGCTGCTTGCATATCGGTCATTTTTAAATTAAACCCGACATGAGAGTAAGTGTATTTATGATCATAGCCAAAAGGCAAATCTCCCAACTGCCATGCATATCGCTTGTTGCAGGTATTATCGATACCAGGCGGACACCAGCAATCTCGACCCCAATCACGGAAAGATTCGGCGATTTTCTTCAGGCGGGGATCGCTAGTCAGGACGGCTCCACCTTCGCCCATCGTCATGTGATGAGCTGGATAGAAACTCACGGTGGAGATATGCCCAAAGCTGCCTGTTTTGCGCCCTTGATACATACTACCCACCGCATCACAGTTATCCTCGATCACCCATAGATCGTGCTGTTGAGCAAACTCCATTACGGCATCTAAGTTAAACGGATTGCCCAAGGTGTGGGCGATCATAATCGCACGAGTGCGATCGCTCAAAGCTGCTTCCAATTGCTCGATATCAATGTCATAACTAGGCAGTTTGACATCTAGAAATACAGGTACTAACTGGTTTTGGAAAATGGGATTAACTGTCGTCGGAAATCCGGCGGCAACAGTGATCACTTCATCGCCTGGTTTTAATCGCTTATCTCCCAATTTTGGGGAAGTTAGAGTTGACAAGGCAACCAGATTCGCTGAAGAGCCGGAATTAACTAATAAGCAATGTTTAACACCCATCCATTCTGCGAAACGCTGCTCAAACTCAGCCGCATAGCGTCCAGTTGTTAGCCAAAAATCTAATGAGGAGTCAACAAGTTTGACTAGTTCTTCTTGATCGAATACTTTCCCTGATACAGGAATGTATGTCTGACCAGGAATAAATTGCTTCTGGGCGAATTTGAATTGATGATACTCCAAGACACTAGCAAAAACTTTCTGTCTTAATTCTTGCTCTTGGTCAGCAGGGATGGTCTGGCTGCGATCGATTGCTTGAGTCATGTGTGTGCTAATTAATAATCTTGATGGGTTCAGTTTTCACGGCTAGATCGGATTGATAACTTTCAATTTGATTGAGAGTTAATGATTGAAATTGACTGCTTTGCTCTGGCGATATTTGGCTAGCTGCTTGATACCAAGCAACTGTTTCTTTGATTGTCCGCTCAAAGCCCCATTTGGGTTGCCATCCTAATCGATGAAACGCCTTGTCTGTGACCAAATTTAGGAGGTGAGCTTCATGAACTGCATCAGGATTGGATCGATCGATCCAATTACCCGACCAATGTTGCAAGATAGTTTCAATCAGATCTCTGACCGGACGGTTCGATTCGAGCTTCGGCCCAAAGTTGAAGGCAGTACAAAGTTTTGACTTGTCTTGTTCTTTACTTTCATACATGCGTTGAGCTAAGAGCAGATACCCACCCAATGGCTCTAACACATGCTGCCAAGGTCTAGTTGCCAGTGGATTGCGGACAGGAATCGCTGCTCCACAAGAGAGAGAACGAATCGCATCAGGCACAATCCGATCCTCAGCCCAATCACCGCCACCGATCACATTTCCCGCTCTTACACTCGCAATCCTAATCTGACTCTGATTAAAGAAAGAATTCCGCCAAGAGGCGATCGCCAATTCTGCGGCTGCTTTACTTGAACTATAAGGATCGTGACCACCTAATGAGTCTTCTTCCCGATAGCCATACAACCATTCCCGATTTTGGTAACATTTATCAGTGGTAATAAACACCGCAGCACAAGGACGATCTAACTGCTTTAATGCCTCCAGTAGATGAATTGTCCCCAGCACATTGGTATCCCATGTTGCTACTGGTTCAACATACGAACGCCGCACTAGTGGCTGTGCTGCCAAGTGAAAAACAATATCGGGTTGCCAATCCAGGACAAGACGACTCATCAATGATCGATCGCGGATATCCCCAATTTGGTGATCGAGTTGAGTAGCTAGATTCAGTCGATCGAATAGAGCAGGATTCGTATTCGGTGGCAGACTAATTCCTCTCACCTCAGCACCCAGATGAAGCAGCCAGAGGGACAACCACGCGCCTTTAAAACCTGTATGTCCCGTCACCAAGACTTTTTTGGACTGCCAGAATTCACTCATTGCCATACCTGCCAGGGAGCTTGATGGCGATCGTGCATCTGATTTAGCAATTCTAACTCCCGATAGGTGTCCATACATTGCCAAAATTCAGAATGGTGATAGACCGCCAATTCTCCCTTTTCTGACAGGATTTTCAGGGGTTCGGCTTCAAAAATTGTATCGTCGTTTTCGATTAAATCCAAAACTTTGCGATGAAGCACAAAATATCCGCCATTGATCCAACCTTCACTAACTTGGGGCTTTTCTTTGAAGTTACTTACCAAATTATTCTCAATCACAAGTTCGCCAAAACGTGAAGGTGGACGAACAGCCGTAATTGTTGCCAGTTTGCCATGACTGTGATGAAAAGCCACTAAATCTTTAATGTTGACATTAGCAACACCATCACCATAAGTCCCCACAAAGAACTCATTACCATTTTGGTCTAGATAAGCCGCAAGGCGTTTTAATCGCCCACCTGTCATCGTCTCTTGCCCTGTATCAATTAACCAAATCCGCCAGTCTTCTTCATCATGACTACTCTGCAATTTGGTAATTTTCTTACCCCCTAATTCAATCATCACATCACTGTGATTCCAGTCATAGTTAAAAAAGTAATCACGAATCATGTCGCCTTTGTAGCCCAGACAAAGCATGAAATCTTTAAAACCATAGTGGGCATATGTTTTCATGATGTGCCAAATCATCGGGCGATCTCCCACCATCACCATTGGCTTCGGCCGAAATTCAGTTTCTTCTTTCATGCGGGTACCTTTTCCACCGCACAAAATTGCTACAGGTATGTTTTGACTCATAGTTTAAATAAGCTTAATATTTAGGATTAGTGACACGATCTAAATTTCAGATTGATGGGACATAGTTATTAGTTTGTTGCCATTCCAATGAGTTTGATAACTTTGTATCTACCATCATTTGCACTACATCTTTCATCTTGTATTTAGCTTGCCAGCCTAGCTGATTATTAGCCTTGTTGGGATCACCTCTACCCACTGCCAAATCGGTAGGTCTTAATAAACTATCATCGATCTCCACATGCTCATGCCAATCCAAATTCACTGTGGCAAAAGCTGCTGCTACAAAATCTGCTAACAATGAACTTTCCCCGGTAGCAATTACATAATCACTTGCTTGGGGCTGTTGCAACATCAAATACATTGCCTCTACATATTCTGGTGCCCATCCCCAGTCGCGCTGAATTTTCATATTACCCAACCGCAACTTCTCATTACTCCCTCGCGCAATCCGACAAGCCCCAGCTACAATTTTTTGGGTCACAAATCGCTCTGGTCGCAATGGCGATTCATGGTTGAACAAAATCCCCGAACAGGCAAACAAACCATAAGCTTCGCGGTAATTAGCCACTTCCCAAAAAGCCGCCGCCTTTGCTACTGCATATGGACTTCTCGGTCGAAATGGAGTCTCTTCATCGGCAGCAGATCCGCCAGTATCCCCAAAACACTCGCTCGAACCAGCATTGTATAGTTTAATCCCAGCACCCAGAAAGCGAATCGCTTCCAGCAAATTTAGAGTTCCGGTCGCAATACTTTCTAAGGTTTCCACTGGCTGACCAAAAGATAACCCTACTGAAGTTTGACCTGCTAGATTATAAATTTCATCTGGTTGAAACTTTGTCAGTACTTGCAAGACACTGCGAAAATCGGTCAAAGCCATTGACTCCAGTTGCACCTGCTTATCGATCCCCAAATATTTTAGATTACGGAAACTAGACATCTGGGCATCTCGTGAAGTACCACAGACAATATAGCCTCGATCGAGCAACAACTGAGCTAAATAAGCTCCATCTTGACCAGAAACACCACAAATGATTGCTTTTTTCATTGTTAAGCTGAAAAGATAGGTGGGAGTGTAAAGTAGGGGTTCTGATTGAAGAGAATCGGAATCTGGATGCAGTAAAAAATCTAGTTAATTATTGAATATTTAGTTACTTGCTTACTTAAGAGTTCCCTAAATTAGACCATTAATTGACGTTTTGGGAGATATTTACTTTGAAAATTATTTCACAATTAGACCAGGTTTTCTGTAATCACTTTGATATCTGGCCTAATTACAAGCACCTTCGTCTAATTTTGCCAGCATATATTGAATCAAGTTAATTGCCGATTAATTGTGAGGTGATTTAGGTTGTTACTTATCTCTGCGTAATTCATTGCTCGCTGTCAAGTAATATTTAATACTTGCAAGATCGAAATATTAATCGAATCCGCCAAAAGACGGTAGCATAAATCACAATTTAATTGTATATTTATATACATGCAGTTGTCTTGTTCGCAAAATACTCTAACTTAGCGAATGGTATTGAATGCTTTGACCCCTTGATATTTAGTTACACGAGCTTCCCTGCGGGTAAATTCGCCGACAGAGGGATTACCATTGGGATGAACAACACCAGTAACCCTTTGCCACAGTTCATCTGGAGCTAGGGATATTTCATAGGTACGATCACTCGTCTTGCATACATAATACCATTGGGTCTTCTGACAAAGATCGCACCAAAAAGCTTCCAACCACTCTCCAGTCATTGAAACAGTGGTATGGAACCGGATCAATGTTTGTGCGGCTGACTGATTTACGCCCCTTGCCTGAAGTTGTTCGGGCTGGTCGGCAAATAAATAGTATTTTTTACTGATACTGTCTAGATAACAGCAATGAATCGGACAATAGATACTCCGTCGTTTAGACCTACTCCGGTTTTTGACACATTTATCCTGCACTTCGGCCTCCTTCGCTGATATAGATCGCAGTGAACTGAAGGTTGCGGGGGAGAGACTGAGATCTAACCGATCTTCAAAGCCCACTCCAATAAGCTACCATATACCATACCCAATTGGGCTAATACTGGTGGTTCAATCATTTGCAGTGGCGATAGCCTTACTGTAGACACCGCTGTTCATCTCAAAAATATTTGCTAGCGCAAAATAGTAACCTTAATTGGTAACTACTATTCAAATAGTAGTCGCTCGATTAGATTGACTACTACTCTGGATTCAACTAGCCTTGCATCTTCTCAAGTAAGGCTTGGGTTAGAGGGTGATCGGACAGTCGATCGACTTGTCCAGTATTCACGACTTGCTGTATAAAGTCAAGAAAATCTAGTCGCACTTTTTGAGTCTTAGGATGATCTGCACCCAAATGTTGTGCTCTAATAGCGAGCGATCGAGTATATAGTAGCTCAGCATCACTATATCGTTTCATCGATTGGTAGACAAAAGCTAAATTATTTAGACTAGTAGCAGTTTGAAGATGATCTGCACCTAAATGTTGCTCCCTAATCGCTAGCGATTGAGCGTAGAGTACTTGAGCCTCGTTGTATTGCCCCATTTTGTAATACAAGCTCGCTAAATTATTTAAACTCTGGGCTGTGTGCGGATGATTCACACCCAATTGACGTTTTCTGATCCCTAGAGCGCGAATGTATAAGGGTTCAGCCGCAGTATATGCCTCGATTTTATAGTACAAAACAGCTAAATTATTCAGTCCTTGGGCTGTGTGGGGATGATCTGCGCCCATTTGCTGTTCGTAAATACCCAGTGCCCTAATATACAGCGGTTCCGCCTCAGCATAGTTTTCAATCCGATAGTATAAACTCGCTAAATTGTTTAACCCTTGCGCCGTGTGGGGATGATCTCTGCCTAATTGCTGTTCATAAATTCCAAGCGCACGGATTAGTTGCTGTTGAGCATCGGAAAATCGACCCATCTCGTAGTTCAAATTTGCCAACTGCTCCAGGCTTCGAGCAGTGTAAGTATGATTGGAGCCTAATTGCTGCTCGCAGCTGCCTAGAGCACGAGTATACAAGGGTTCTGCATCTTCATATCGCTGAAGTAATTTGTATAAACCTGCCAGACTATTTAGACTAGGAATAGTATCTAAGTGGTTGACTCCCATCTTCAGTTCGTGAATTTTTAGAGCACGAATATACAAAGATTCTGCATCTTCATATCGCCCCATCTCCAAATACAAACCAGCTAAATGATTGACACTTGCAACCGTATTGATGTGGTTGACTCCCACCTTCAGTTCGTGAATTTTTAGAGCGCGAATATACAAAGATTCTGCATCTTCATACCGCCCCATCTTTAGGTATAATCCGGCCAGATCCTGCAAACTTTCAGCAGTATCGAGATGATCTGTTCCTAGTTGTTGCTCGTAAATAGTGTGGGCACGGATGTATAAAGGTTCAGCCTCTGGATATCGTCCCATCACTAGGTATAAACCTGCCAAATGATTTAAGCTCTGAGCAGTGTCAATATGGTGCGCCCCCAATTGCTGTTCGCAAATAGCCTGAGAGCGCAGGTACAAAGGTTCAGCTTCTGTATATTTACCCATCTCTAGGTATAGTTGGGCTAAACTATATAAACTTTGTGCAGTGTGGAGATGATCGTCACCTAATCGATCTTTTCTAACGATCAAAGAGCGTGCGTAAAATGGCTCTGCATCTGTATAACGACCCATTGATTCGTACAACAGTCCGAGATTATTTAAACTTTGAACGGTAAAAGGGTGACTGGCACCTAATTGCTCTTCTCTGATTGACAAAGTTCGAGTATATAGCGACTCTGCATCAATGTATTTGCCCATCGACTCATACAGAATTGCTAAATTATTCAAATTTTGAGCAGTGTAGAGGTGATTGGCACCAAATTGCTGTTCGCAAATAGCCAGGGATTGAGCGTGTAAGGCTTCCGCCTCTGTCTGTTTGCCAAGCGAGTCATACAAAATTCCTAGTTGACTAGAATTGCCGATATTCTGTTCGGGTGGCAACGATGGTAACTGATGAGTAGAATTTTGAATCTCGTTCATACAAACACTTAGATTTTTGACCGTAATCTCACTATATTCGATCGAATTTCGATCGTCTAGTCAATCCAAGTAAAAATACTGAGCTGATTCAGGATTTACCGCAATCCTTGAAAGATTGTACTGAGATTGGGGTCTGTTAATGCCTAAATTTAACAATGAGATCGGTAGTTTTCGCCAAACTAGTTTACATAGGCCTAGTTATGTCGCAAAAGATACAAATAGAAACATTGTCGGCGTTTTGACCCTCTATTCATTGCTTGCCATTTATCGTTTAATTTTAGGTGTAAGTTGACTAGTTGAATTACGTTTTTGACTAGTATTAGTACTTGCTGGAGCAGCAACTTTTTTTGGCTTAAGCTTTGAATTAGTGTCTTCTACTGTGATTTTTGTAGGCAATGTTTGTAAAACTTGAATCTTTTCCTGATAAATAATTTTACTGTCCTTCCGAATCATTAGTCGATCGGCGGCGATTGTATAATTAGTCTCACCATTATCTGCGGAAAACTGAGATCTATCGTAGTATCGTAATCTCAGTGTGATGCCTTGAGAACCATCTTTGGCAAGTCCAACGTAGTGAGTGGGATTTTTGGCACCACAGATATATATTAGATAGCTTTTAGAAGTTGCTCGATAGAGGATTTTAGTATTATCAGGACAGATTAAACTATGATCACTGGCAACTTCTGGACTAATATTAGTTGAGGTAGTTGCAGGAATCGGCATTTTTGTCGGCTTAGATCCAACATTATTGCCAGCAATAACTGCGAAGTTCCGAAACTTAGCTGTTACGCTAGTCCCGCCACCGAGCGGAATTTGGAGCAGGGCAACTTGAGTTAGATTCGCAGGTATTTTGACAAAAATAAAGCTTGCTTTAAATGGGATATTTTCAATCAGCTCAGTTTTGATAGAGTTGTTTTCACTAGTTCGGTTTCCTACTCGCAAACTAGTCGGATAATATTCATTTCCTTCAAAATCAACTAGTTTAATATTGTTACCGTTGAGATCGACAGTGCGATCGCTATTTTTACTGGTTAGGATAGCTTGGCAGACAATGTCTTGCAGCTTTCGACTACAGTCTTGAACAACAATTTTAAGTTGATCATCTTCATAGGTAGTAGGATTGTTTTTAACAGCTTTAGTCGGCACTTGGGCTAACAATTGGTGTGGATATAGCCAGATATTCAGAAGTCCGAGTAAGCTGATGCTGACGATCAATCTGTTGGTCATAATAGTAGTTGTATATACACACTAATCCTGGCAGCTATTATATCACAATTGACTATGGCGATCTTGATATACAACCATAATTTTTGATCCTATTTAACATCACTATAGTTTGATGCTACGTCAATTATTGACAGCACATAGCTTGACAACTAGATATTAGACAATTGAATATTTAATAGATATCGATTTTAAGCAAATTGTTCCATGAATCGATCGACATCTTCAATAATTCGCGTCAATTCGGCTTCACAACTAACCCTGATTCGATCGTCTCGTAATGTAATTAAGACTTTAGCCACAAAAGGATTTGCCCAAATATTTGGATTGCAGAATATTTCCAGGAAAACATCGCCTGTATACTGATACTCGATCGGCCTTACCTGTTTAGGCTTGCTCCCACCTCCAGATATTTCCGCTGTTTTGGCTTTGAGAATTTGGACGATCTCATTGAGTTTTGCTTTCAATTCCGTTGCGGCTGTAAGTGTAAAGCCACAGGAGACAGAACCACTAGGTAAGTTGAACACCAGTTGAGATGACATAAGTTTCGATCGAGATTTACTGACAATCTTCTGATTTTACTGCTTATTCGTCAGAGACTATCTTCCTTAATCGATCGAATATTACTGGTGAGAATGGGCGGGTTCGATCTTTAAATCGCTAGCTTCGTTCGCGTAAACTAGCATCAACAAAGCCAACTACGAATTCTGATCGATATATAGACAAGCGCCAACAACTAGTGTAAAGTTATAGATTGTGGTCTGAAACTTTCAGCTTTAGAGCTGTGACTGCGGGTAAATCGGCTGAAATAGATACTAAGTGGCTTGCTACTCCAGTCTATCCAGCATCAAAACGATTCCCAATTGATACCTTGTCCCTTGTTAAGTGAAAACTTATTGCCCGCGACGCATCCAAAATTTGTGCGAAAGCATACAAAATAGGTGCTAAAGTTAGGCTGGATTGGTAAAAAACAAGTCAAACCCACAGATGGACGCGCCTGCCGGTGGAAGTCCATCAGAATCCTGATGTCTCAAATATAAGGAAGTATACTAAACCGTGTCTATCGGTATTCTCGGCACCAAACTCGGCATGACCCAAATTTTCGACAAAGAGACAGGGAGAGCAATTCCTGTCACCGTCGTTCAAGCAGG
>JANYIT010000399.1 GCA_025358725.1 Chamaesiphon sp. GL140_3_metabinner_129_sub | reverse complement strand
GAGTTGCTGCGCAGATCTACCCACCCCACCCTACGGGCACCCCTCCGAGGAGGGGATTTTCCGCCCCTGTATTTTTTAAATTATGTTTAATACATTTATCAAACGTCCAGTCCTGACAACAGTATGTACATTTATTATTCTGCTATTAGGCAGTATTGCAATTCCAATTTTACCGATTTCACAACTCCCAGATCTCGCCCCAATTCAAATCAATGTTACCTCCAATAATATTGGTGCGGATGCTCAGACAACTGAAAATACCGTCACTAATATTATCGAACGCCAACTCAATGGCGTGAAAGATGTATCTTATATATCTTCCAATACAGGTAATGATGGCGCAAGCAATATTACAGTTTCCTTCCCAACAAATGTCAACGCAGATATTGCTCAAGTCAACGTTCAAAATAAACAAGCCCTCGCTGCACCTCAATTACCAACTAGCGTTCAACAAACAGGTGTGACGGTGGAAACCGCATCGAGTAGTCTGCTACTCGTCTACGGGTTTTATTCAGACAATGGTGAATATGACAATATTTTCTTGAGCAACTATGTCGATCTGTACATGCTCGATCTAATTAAACGAGTGCCTGGAGTTGGTAGCGTGAGGGTATTTGGCGAACGCAAATATGCGATGCGGCTGTGGCTCGATCCAAATAAACTCGCTCAAAATCAACTGACACCGCAAGATATTACCACTGCTTTGCAGGAGCAAAATATTCAGGTAGGAGCAGGGGCGATCGGTAAAGAACCCGCCCCTGCCAATCAAAGCTATGAATTTGCACTACGGGCAACTAGTCGGCTCAAAGATGTCTCAGAATTTGAGAATTTGGTACTGAAAGTCGGTCAAGGTGGCACGCTATTGAAGCTCACAGACGTGGGTAGAGTCGAACTAGGTGCCGAAAACTATAATTCTGATGCTAAATTTACCTTGCCAGGGAATCAGCCCAAATCAGCCGTGGGTTTGGGTGTATATCAACTGCCAGGGAGTAATGCGCTCCAAGTCGCCCATGCGGTGGAAACAAAGATCGCAGAACTCGCCCAGAGTTTTCCACCCGGACTCAAAGCCCAAGTAGCCTTTGACACCACTCCATTCGTGGAAATTTCCTTGGAAGAAGTGCTACACACCTTGGCAGAAGCGATCGTGTTGGTAGTGTTAGTTATTTTTGTGTTTCTCCAAGACTGGCGCACCACCATCATTCCGACGATCGCGATTCCGGTTTCTCTCGTGGGGACATGTGCGGCTCTATTAGTCCTGGGCTTTCAAATTAATACCTTGACGCTGTTCGGATTTGTACTGGCGATCGGGATTGTCGTCGATGATGCAATTATTGTGGTAGAGGCAGTTGCTGTCAAATTGGAACAGGGGATGCGACCAATGGATGCGGCTGTCGAAGCCATGCACGAGCTGACTGGGGCGATTGTGGCTACTTCACTGGTACTGATGGCGGTATTTATCCCCGTTGCCTTTATTCCCGGAACGAGTGGGATCGTCTACAAACAATTTGCGCTGACAGTTGCCTGTTCGATCGCCATCTCCGCCTTCAATGCGCTGACCTTTTCCCCCAGTATGGCAGCGATCCTGATGCGCCCTGCTCGACCTGCTCGGGGGCCTGTAGGCTGGTTTTTCAGGAAGTTCAATCAGGGC
The DNA here is from genome assembly GCA_025358725.1 of Chamaesiphon sp. GL140_3_metabinner_129_sub. Classification (GTDB taxonomy): domain Bacteria; phylum Cyanobacteriota; class Cyanobacteriia; order Cyanobacteriales; family Chamaesiphonaceae; genus Chamaesiphon. Next base: position 8,181 of record JANYIT010000399.1, on the reverse strand, counting down.
TTTACCTGGGTCAACCGCCGCTATATCGGATTTGTCAGTCATCTCACCCATGTTACGGGGATCGTGATCGGGGTATTTATCGTCGGTTTACTCGCAACTGGCTTCATGTACAAAGTAGTCCCAACTGGGTTTATCCCCGAAGAAGATCAAGGTTACTTTTTTGTGATCGCCCAAGCTCCCGATGGGGTTTCGCTCCAATATACAGAATCGATTATGGCGCGGATTGCCAAGGAAGTCTCCACAATTCCCGAAGCTCAAGCTAGTTTTTTGATCAGTGGCTTTGGTTTTGATGGTAGTGCTTCCAATGTGGGTTTGGGGTTTGTCAGTCTCAAATCTTGGAAAGAAAGAACGCTAGAATCCCAGTCTGTCTATGGCATCTTGAAAAAGCTCAACGGCAAACTGGCGGCAATTACCGACGCGAGGGTACTAGCAGTCAATGCCCCGCCCGTACGGGGTTTGAGTAGTACGGGCGGATTTGAGTTCCTGATTCAAGATCGAACTGGGACTGCACCCATTGAAACTTTGGTAGAAAATGCTCAAAAGTTTATTGCCGCAGCCAATAAAAAACCTGTTTTGCAACGAGTTTTTACCCAGTTTACGGCAAATACGCCCCAATTCGATCTTCAAGTCAATCGCAACCAAGCTAAGGCTCTCAATGTCGATGTCAATCAAATCTTCAACACACTGCAAACATATTTAGGGTCGCAATATGTCAATAACTTTGTCCAGGGACAACGGCAGTATCGAGTATACATCCAGGCAGATGGCAAGTTTCGATCGAATCCTGATGATATCGGTAAATTGTACGTGCGTTCCAATACCAAGGCGATGATTCCATTGAGTAGCCTGGTGACGATTACCCCATTTGTCGGCCCGAAAACCATTTCCCACTACAACTTATATCGAGCGATCAAAGTTCAAGGCGCTCCTGCGCCTGGTGCCAGTTCGGGACAGGCAATTCAAGCGATGGAGGAAGTCGCCAAACAGGTTTTACCGCAAGGGTTCGGTTATGAATGGACAGGAACTTATCTCCAAGAGAAGTCATCGGGCGGCGCAACTGGGCTAATCTTTGCACTAGCGATCGTGATTGTATTTTTGGTACTGGCGGCACAATATGAGAGCTACGTCGATCCGATTATTATCCTGCTGACAGTGCCGCTGGCAATTTTAGGGGCAATGACGGCGATTTGGATTCGATCGAATATCTTCATGGCAGATAGTCTGTTTCCCAAAGTAGTGGATGATATCTACTGTCAGGTAGGTTTAGTCACTTTGATTGGTTTGGCTGCCAAGAATGCGATTTTGGTGGTCGAATTTGCCAATCAACTCCATGCGCAAGGGATGAGCTACACCCGCGCAGCAGTGAAAGCAGGGGAAGAACGATTGCGACCAATTTTGATGACTTCTTTTGCCGCGTTGTTAGGGTTTTTACCGCTGGTGCTATCAGAAGGAGCTGGAGCAAGTAGTCGTTGGTCATTGGGAACAGCCCTATTTGGGGGACTATTTTTAGCTACGTTTTTGAGTCTATTTTTAGTCCCAATTCTATACATTTTGGTAAAAAATCTGGCTGAATCTCTATTTTCAGGATCGCGCAACAAGAACGAGCTGGGTGAAGATAGCAAGATCATCAAACCTAATTTATCTCCTTAGAGCGATGACGACCGATCGAAAGCTGAGTAAGCTGAGTGTTATTCATCGATTGATCAGTGACTGAACATTATGACTACCGAAAGACAGATTCAAGATCGGGTAAATGAAACTCAAGCAGACTCGCTAGGGATTGAAGATACACAACAGTCATCAATTAACAAACCTAGTGAGGGACAAACAAAATCGCTAAAATCTACACCTAAATCAGCAACAAATATAGATCCACAAGATGACTCTGAGCATTTGCAACAGCTAGATTTACTCACAAAAAAGCTACGAGATCGTCTCAACTCGATCGACACTGTGGAGATCGATCGAGGATGACGGAATCTCAACAAAAGATCAACTTTTATTGTCGAAATAATTCAGATGTTCCGACAATAAACATACTTTATCTGGATTCGGTACCTTGATTAGGCGCACCTTCCACAGTTGGATCGTCCACGGCTGCTGATTCGGGATCTGCGCCGGGGCGAACATCTGCTTTCATGTCACCTTGTCCTGTGCGGCGGGTGGCTGGCTCAATCGTGGTCTGTTTACCACCAGGTGAGGCTGTCGATTGCGATTTGGCAGTAGGAGCGGCTGTTTCTTGTAGCTCGTGCAATCCAAAGTTATTGGTATTGACACCTGCGTAATTTACTTTGTCAAACCGCACAATTACTGGATATTTGATGCCGCTTTTGTCCATAGCAGCGACAGTACCTTCTTCCCGAAACCAATAAGATTCCGATCGCAGAATCCGAACTTTAGACCCACGTTGAATCATGAGATTTGCCTCTTGTAATGTTGAGCTGATCGATGTTGGTAATAATAGCAACCAAATACTCGATCGAGCATCTACCCAAAGATAGATTTAATCTTTCTGCATGGGAATTGCGTTTACCGCTGATCCACAAATAATCAGTCTTTTTAAAAAGAATTTTGATTAGATCTAATATCTTCACCAATTTGCTTGTTGTCTATCTAAAGACACAACTTAGATCTACACATAGAAGGATGGCTCAAGCCGATCAAACTTGTATCGTTAGAGATGAAACAGTTGTAAAAAACTTCAAGACATAGGAACAAGTAAGATGTCTCTCTATAAAATCAAAGACTTCGATCCCGACTACAACACCCACTCTGACGATCCCGATATCAAAGGATTGTCTATGTATGCGGGGAATGAAAAAATCGGGTCTATTAATGACGTTTTAGTGGATGGTGAAGGCAAGTTTCGTTACTTAGTAATCGATACTGGTGGCTGGATCTTGGGCAAGAAAGTACTCTTACCCATCGGACACGCTCGCATCGATTACAACAGCAAACGTGTTTACGCTGACAGCCTCACCAAAACACAGGTTGAAGCCCTGCCCGAATTTACTGATGATATGTTAATGGACTACGACCAAGAAGAGCAGGTACGCGGTGTTTATCGCTCTACGATGCCCAGTATGCAGCAGAACGTGCCCGCTGCAAATGGGGTTGGTTATGCTGGTGCAATGTCGGCTCCAGCGACGACTAATACATCAGCACAGCTCGATCTCGACGTAGGCTATGCAGGTTATGATCGTGATACCTATGGTTACGAAAAAGAACCTGAGCTATACGGTCTAAACGAGCAAAATCATCCTAACCTCAAACTCTACGAGGAACGCTTAATTGCCAGCAAAAATCGTCAGAAAACAGGTGAAACAGTAATCAGCAAACGGGTTGAAACTGAAACTGCCAATGCTTCTGTCGGTATTGAAAAAGAGCGAGTCGTCGTCGAACGGATTCCAGTCAACTCTGGCACCGTAGTTGCTCCAGGCGAAGCTAATTTCCAAGCAGGTGAAGTCTCCCGCATGGATGTTTATGAAGAAGTCCCTGAATTTCACAAAGAAGCATTTGTGCGAGAAGAAGTGCGAGTTAGCAAAGTCGTAGATCAAGAAACTGCCACTGCCCAAGAGCAACTCCGGCGCGAAGAGCTAGATGTTGATACGGAAGGTCGTCCAGTAGTTAAAAACATCTAATCGATCGATCTTTTATACCAGGGTTAATTTTGTCGTTGGCGTAGCCGCTGCTAGACGCGAGAAGCGACAGAATTAATCCTGGTAGCTAACACCACCGTTTTAGGGATAATTATGATTTCTAAAGAACTCAACCATAGTGAACATATTCCTGACGTAGCTTATCACACAAAAGTTGATTCTACATCAAACATTTTGGCCCAAGAAAGTTTCTTGTTGTTAGAAGAACGCTTGAGGATCGAACTAACTCAACGCAAGATTGGTGAAATTGTCATCCGCAAAGAAATTGAGACGCAGCTTGTCCGCGTGCAAGTACCTGTAATGCGTGAAAAGCTGATCATCGAACAAGTAAGTCCAGCATATAAACTGCTTGCCGAAATCGATTTGGGTCAACCAACCAACTCTAATGATGCAATTGTCGATGCAATAGCTAACAACGATGATAAATCTAGTCCGATCAGGTTTGAGTCTCTACCTGAAAATTTAGATCGACGAATAACTCCGCCGACAGTTTATGGGTCTACCGATTCACTCAAAGCTGCTAGCGAACTATTGAGCGCGATCGCTAGTTTACCTAGTCACAATTGTGGGACAGTTCGGATTGAGATTGATCTTAAAGATTCAAGATATCAAGCTAGCTATCAGGCTTTGGTCGATCGCTACTGCCAAGCCTAAATCTATTCTGGCTCTAGCAAAGAATATATCTCTAATTATAGATGAAAAGCTTTCCTGTTCATAGATATCATTTAGATCTCAATTAGCTGAACTATCTACACAATCCAATGAAAAATAATATTATTAAAGACGATCGAGAAATTAGCATGAAAACAGCATCCTTGTCTACAGATATCTCTGATGATGCTGAATCAATCGCAACTGATCACAACGGATCAACTGAGACATGTGAAATGAACACCGAAACTCTAACAGATCTACCCGATCCGACTGAACCAATGATGATTGCTGACGAAACAATCGCCGATCCAGCAGTAGCTTGGCAATCTACCCAAACAGAGCTAACCGCATCTTTTGAACAGGCAAAGTCCACCGCCACTGATTTCTTCAACAACAATCGGCCGCTTTTTACCACCTTGGGTTGGATTGCTCTGGCTATTATTGGTGCTAAATTTGTGTTCGCAGCATTGGGTACAATTGATGATATTCCGTTGGTTACGCCACTCCTCAAAATTGTGGGTTTGGTGTCAGTAGTCCGATTTGCTTGGCGATATTTGATTCGGGAGCAAGATCGTCAAGAACTAATTGAAATTATCGATCGGACTAAAATAGAAGTATTAGGCGATCGCGAACCGCTATCCTGAATAAGTCGAAATTAAATAAATGGCGTGATGATGGCAGTTGAAAACGAATTCACGACCATTTATTTAACGTGAGTTTGGGTTGCTCAAGACTGTCATTTCAGCTCCAGTAGCCTCTCCTTTAGAGCATCGGCGATTCGCTTAATAAACCCAGCAATTGGCACAGCTAAGAGTAGTCCAAGCAGTCCCCCCACTTGAGACCCCGTCAGCACGGAGATGAAGACAACTGCTGGATTGAGTCCAGTCATGCCGCTCATCAATCGAGGGGCAATTGCATTGTCAATAATCTGACCGACGACGATCGCCACCAGCAAAACTTTTAGTCCCAGCCAAATGTTTTGGAGCGCAAGCAGTGAGCTAATTACAATCACCGTGAGGGTGCCACCAAAGGGAATCAGACTGGCAAATCCAATCGTCAATCCAAATAGCAACCCAAACGGAATTTGCAGCAGTAGAAACACAGTCATGAGCGCAACGCCTTGAATTGTCGAGACGATCGCTTGACCCGCAAAATAACTCTGAAAACTTTGTCTGAGTGAATCTTGAATTCGATTGTTCCAGGGTGCAGGGAGCCAACTCCATAATCCGTTCCACAATGATTCACCACTAAACACTAATAAGATCGTTAGCACAAGAATTAAGAGTAAATTTAAGGCACTGTTAATCGTATCCAAAGCTAAGAAAATCGCTTTGCGTGATGCTAATTGCAGGGTCTGAGTGACTCGATCGGTTAATCCTGCTGTTAAATTAGTAAGATCGATTGGAATGTTTTGGAAGATGGGGAGTGTACTGAGGTGAGAAACTTGCTGCTGTGCTGCTGTCAGCCAAGCTGGTACGCGGTTGACAAACTCCTCTAACTGTCGAAACACGATCGGTAATAGCCCGAAACCAATCGCGCCCACTAAGACAATTGCTAAAGCTAAGACAACCCCAATTGCCCAAGTTCGTCCCAGTCCACTTCGTTCTAAAAAGGCGATCGGATAGTCTAGTAAAAACGTCACTAAACAAGCTGCAATCACGATGCTGGAAATCGGTTGCAAGGAATGATAAAGTAGCAAAATTAGCCATCCGTTCAAAAAAACTAACGGAAATGTTAAGCTAAATTTGAGCCATTGGGGTAGTTTTTGGGAGGAGAACATTTGATGAATTAGAGATTCAATTTAGCCGTTACAGTTGTTAGCTTATGATCTAATTGCTCGATTGATTCTTGTTGCGATCGAAATTAAATGTTTATTCTCGATCGCGGCAATTTTCGACAATGATAGCATTGCTTCAATCTAAGAATTTTGTGCCGACTCACGTTAAGTTATTGCCTGTTGTAGCGATGCCATATCAATGACGAAGCGGTATTTTACGTCACTCTTGACCAATCGATCGTAAGCTTCATTTATGTTCTGAATCTGGATTAGCTCGATGTCCGCAGTAATATCGTGCTTGCCGCAAAAATCTAGCATTTCCTGAGTTTCTTTGATACCACCAATTAGGGAGCCGCTGAGACTACGCCGACCATAGATTAGGCTACTTACATTCAGGGAAAGTGGTGCTGGTGGTACGCCGACTTGGGTGAGATTACCATCGCGTTTTAATAGCACGAGGTAGGCATTAATATCGTGTGGCGCGGATACGGTATCGAGAATGAAATTGAAGCTGTTTAGATGTTTTTTCATCTCATCCGCATGCTTGGAATTGACGACTTCATCTGCACCGAGACGCATTGCATCTTCCACTTTATTCGGTGATGTCGTGAAAACCACAACATGCGCGCCCAATGCCTTCGCCAATTTCACCCCCATGTGTCCCAGTCCGCCGAGTCCCACAACGCCAACTTTTTGACCTTTACTAACCTTGTTATGTCGCAATGGGGAATAAGTTGTAATTCCAGCACACAGTAGTGGCGCAGTAGCGGCAAGATCTAAATGCTTGGGAATTTTCAGCACAAACGCTTTATCCACAACAATGCTCTCGGAGTATCCACCGTAGGTGATGCCGCCTAGATGTTTGTCAGGAGAGTTGTAGGTAAATATTGTGTCTGGGCAGAACTGTTCTAGATCTTCTTCACAGTTGGCACAAGTGAGGCAGGAATCGACCATGCAACCCACTCCAACGGTATCGCCTTCCTTAAATTTGTTGACATCTTTGCCAACTTTGGCGACACGCCCGACGATTTCATGCCCAGGGACACAAGGGTAGGTGGTACCCTGCCATTCGCTGCGGACGGTATGCAAGTCTGAATGGCATACGCCGCAATAGAGAATATCGATTTGGACATCATGCTTGCCGACATCGCGACGTTGAATGTTGAATGGTGCGAGTGGAGTTGTGGCGTTTTGGGCTGCGTAGGCATTAGTTTTCATCTTGACTTCTTTGATTTTTTACAACAGTTTGTCTTAGAGGAACCCCCGTTGGCGGAGCCTCTCCCCCAGGAGATCTAAAAACGCCGCTTGTGGGTACCCTGAGATCTCCGCTTTTACTAATTTAGGTAGGAGCAATTCATGAATTACCCCTACTATCTAAAACTACGATACGCCCGCCGTAGCTTTGATTACTCCCTGCTCTGGTGTCCAGAACGACTCTTCCCCTTCGCCAAAGTGACCTTCAAATTTTGTGACGCGCACATCGCCTAGTACTTGGACTTGGCAAGATAACCGTCGATCTTTATGTCCAGAGTTGGGCGGAAAAGACATCCGAGTCGTTTCCAATTTGGTGGGTTCTGAAACTGCACCCTCAACTTTAACCATGCACGTACCGCAGACGCTATGTCCGTGACAGTTGAAGATTTGCGCGCCATTACTGTAGAGATCGATGTCATGTTCGAGTAATGCTTCTCGGAGATTAGTTCCTTCGGCAACTTCAAAAGTCTTGCCTTCAGCCATGATTTTCGGCATAGTCTTACTCCTATTTGGGTAATAAGTTCAAAGCTTTATATTGCATCTCATTAGCTTTGATGAGTTGCAAATTTAATGCTTGTTTTTAGAGATTTTACACACCTCAAATAAATTGTAATTGAAATTATTTTTAGATAAATCAATCGATCGAGATATTTAGCTCGATGATTTTGAAGTGAAATATCTCTCAATAGGAAGAGATTTGCCGGAGGTCTAATGATTATTGCTAAAATACCGACGGCGGTTCAATTGAGGGCACTCACCTCTTGCACTAATGCGGATGTATTATTACTGCGATAACCCGTGGGTACCCATTAAGGGCACCCCTACACAATTTACCTG
>JANYIT010000395.1 GCA_025358725.1 Chamaesiphon sp. GL140_3_metabinner_129_sub | reverse complement strand
GAATGGTGTAGGGGTGCCCTTCATGGGTACCCACGGGTGATCGCAGTAATAATACATCCGCATTGGTGTAAAATGTGAGACTATTTAACTTTCAACTTTTAACTTTCAACTTTCAACTTTCAACTAAATTATGTGGCGTATAACCATCAACTGTTCTGCTGACGACTGGCGCATTAGTGGCACAGCATTTAAAGATCTTGCCGCAAAATATCCCTGTACATTGCTATCATCAAAAAAAATGCATGGTGACGAACGACGGATCATGGAATATCAGATCGAAAATGTCAGTGATGCTGAAGACTTTACTGATGAATGTACGACATTATCAGGTTTTACCGCGATGTTTGAATCCTTGTAAGTTAGTTAAAAGTTAAAAGTTGAAAGTTTGGCAAAACAGCAAAAACCTAAAACCTAAAGCCTAAAGTCTAATACCTAACTCAAGACTTGTGTTGATGGTAAAACATCATACTTACTCAAAGCTTGACGGGTAGCTGCAACACTACAGGCGAGAGCAATGCGTTCCTGCTGAAGAATTCCAACTACACGATCGGGATGAGCTTTGTCGATGACAGGTAACTGATGTAAACCTCTGGCATTCATGCGATCGATCGCTTCGGTAATTGGTTCGTCGATATCAGCATAAAATAAATGTTTGGTGCAAATACTCCCCACATTATTAGCTAATAATCGCAGCGGTTGAACAGATGCTTCGGCTTGAGCAATTGCCCGACTCAAATCGTGCAAAGTGATAATCCCTAATAGCTCCTCACAATCGTCAATTACCAACGCACTATGACAATTATTTTGAGTCAATTTTAGCCCAGCAGCGAGAATATCTAAACGATCGGATAACCGCATATATTGAGTATCCATCGCATCGCGGACATGTAAATTTTGGAGGATCGCTAGATCTCGATCTGGTTGAACACTCAGAGCTAATTTATCCAATTTATCTGGTGATTTTGATTTAGGGTTCATCCGTTCGATCGCCCAAATACTCAAACCAACACATGCCATTACGGGCAGGACGATGCGGTAGTCACGAGTCAGCTCAAACATCAACAGGATCGCCGTTAAAGGTGCCCTTGCACTACTTGCTAGTACCGCAGCCATTCCGACCATTGCATAGGCTGGTGGGGCAGCTATCTGGCTACTGAGTGCGGGGAATAGTAATACCAAAGATTTGCCATAAATTGCTCCAGTCGTCGCGCCTAAAAACATCGAAGGCGCAAATAAGCCACCAACTAAGCCACTCCCCAAACTCACCGCAGTCATCAGCATTTTGATGACCAAAATCGAAACCAGTAGCAGCACAGAAAACTGGACATCCTGCAACATTGCCTCGATCGTTTCATAGCCAATGCCAGTTACTTGCGGAAATTTCAACGCAACAATGCCGACAATCGCACCACCAAGCACTGGAGTCAAACAGCGGGGGACTTTTCCCAACCATGCTAAGGAACTTACATTGCCCTGGAAGGCTTCCCGCGCAAAGTCTACAGTTTGAGTGTACGAAAAAGACACAACGCTCGCTAACCCACCCAAAACTAGATAGAGTGGTAACTCTAATAAACTTTTCACCTCATATACAGGCAGCGCAAATGCAGGTTTAGCACCTAGCCCAATTTGCGCAACTAGCGACGCGACTACCGCAGCCAATACCACCACACTCACCGCTGAAGTCGCAAACGTGGTACCCAAAACCAACTCTAGGGCAAAAAACACGCCAGCGATCGGCGCATTAAATCCCGCCGCAATCCCGGCTGCCGCACCCGCACCCAGCAACAACCGTTGACGTTCCTGAGAAGCATGTAAAGCCTGTCCCAAAAACATCCCCAAATTTGCCCCAATTTCCACACTCGGCCCCTCTGGGCCTAATGATGCCCCAGTTCCCAGTGATACCGCTGCCGCCACCATCTTCACCAGTCCGCGCCACGGTGTAATTTTTTGTCCCGCTTGGGTAGCGGCAATCATCGAATTCATATTGGGGCCAAAATCTCGCCAATACCAGCGCATAATTCCCACGATGATCCCACCGAGGATTGGTACTAAGGCAAATAGCCACTTCCCCTGAATATGGAGTACCCCCTTGATATCATCAACAATCAGAGTATGAGAGGAATTATTAAACAGATCGATCAGATAGTGAAATAAAACTACTCCCAGTCCTGCTGCGCCGCCAATGAGGACGGATAACAGCATCACTACTAGACCAGGAGAGGGATCGAGACGATTGAGCTTACTAGTCAGGCGTAACAGCAATGGTGTCATGGGGGACACTGACAATGGCGGAATTACGGTCATGGATAACGCCAGAACTATGAGAAGGTGATTAAATTTTGTTAATTAAATTGTAATATTTATTTGGACTGATTGGTCATTAATGATGCAGATTAGTTGGGAGATGGGAGATGGGAGATGGGAGATGGGAGATGGGAGATGGGAGTTGGGAGATAGGAATTAGCGTTATCCATTTTTAAGCTGTGCCTACGACAGGCGGCTTTCAACTTTCAACTTTCAACTTTCAACTCCCAACTACCCTCGATCGATTGTACCTTCCATCGCTGTTTGCAATTCTTGGGTGAGATCGATCGTGGCTTGTTTTGCTTCGCGGCGACCACTTTTATACCGATCCCAATAATCAGAGAGGGGGATTGGATTGCAAATCGTCATCTGTACCCGACGGTTGCCGATATGCGGACGTTTGGTTGGTTGTTTACCTTCAATCTGTGCCACCAAATCCCAGAGCAGGAGGGTAGTTTCGGCAAATCGATCGATTGTTGGTCGATCTTTAACATAGGAACCAGTGACAGCGACAAAGCTCTCGACAATTCGCATGTGCCACATCCGTAAATCAGATTCGGTGGCAATCCGATCTGCTAATTTATGACTGACTGTGGATAGACTCCCTGGTGGATTCAATTCTTCACGATAGATCCAATCCCAACCAGCTTGTTCGATCCGCCGACAGCGATCGATCTTAGTTCCTCTGGGTTCGAGATTGAAATAACTTTCGGATACTTGCAGGGCAAAATCCAAAATCAGTTGGAGTCTGTGGGAAATTTCCGTCCGCGAAATCGATAGGTCTAAAGATGGACGTTCGGGAGTTTGGTAATGATAGAATTGAGCATAAAAATTCTCCATTTGATACAGCAAATGCTGACTCAGATTATAAAATCTGTCGTATAGTAATTTTCGCATCGGCCGCCCATCACTTTGGCGAATAGCGACAATTGAGTCCTGACGATCAACTACCAAGCCGCATTCCTGTTCTAATTCATGGATGAGGTTTTCTAGACTCAGCCACGGTTCGTCCACATAATAGTATTGAATCCCGATCGGCACAATTAAAACATCTTCATCTCTCCCAGCAGCAACTAAATCCTCCATCGCCCAAAATCCGATTTGAGCAGCTCCTGACTCCAATGGACTCACAAGTTCACTATGTCCATTCGTCGCACCCTCTGGAGCCATTGCTAGGGGCATTTGACCATTGACGAGTAAGTTTCTGGCTGTCTTCAAGCCCAATCGATCGGCTTTACCCCGATGAATCGGGATACCACCTAGTTTCGGATACAACCAACCAACAATTTTACCTGCCCACAAGGGAATCCCTCGATCGTAGAGAAAATGAGCAAATACTGGTGATTTGAGTAAAATTTGATGCCTTCTCGCCGCCGCAGGTAAAATTTTCGTCAGTAGATACCCCATGCAAAATGAGTCATCACTACTAGGATGACGAAACGCAAGCACCAAGCGCAATCTACCCATCTGGGACTGCTTGTAAACTTCCACCAATCGATCGATATCAGCGACATCGATCTGGGTAATGTACAGCTTGCGTTTTAACCAGTAAGGTAATACCCAAGAGACTAGGCGCAACACCCAAAGATTGAATTTAGGTGATATAAATGCTAGTCGTGCTTGAGCTTTGGTAATTTGGGGCATAGCAAAAATACTTCCTGACCCAGTAGAGAATACCTTAAATTGTTGAATTAATCACCGTATAAATGACTGATTTCAACTGTAGTCGTCCAAATATTCAATTCCAGCAGGGGCTAAAAATTCGAGATTTTTCAACCATTCTCAACTACCAACTCTCTAGCTAAACCCTCAATGGAATTACCTTTGCTGCCGCTGACTCTCGCGCGACTCGGATCAACAGTGCGGACTGAATTAGTGATGCAATCATCGAACTACCGCCATAACTAAACATTGGTAATGGGATACCAGTGGTGGGGAAAGTACCCGCAGCAACGCCGATATTTAACAGCGATTGGAGGACAATAAAAGTCGTGGTTCCTACCGCGATCAGACGATGTACCGGATGATGACTCCGGCTAGCAATTAATAAGCCTACGGTGGCATAGCCCATTAACAGCAGCAACAGCAGCACACCACCAACTAGCCCAAACTCTTCGGCAAACACTGAGAAAATAAAATCTGTATCTGGAATTGGTAAGTAGCCCAATTTCTGCTGAGATAAGCCAAAACCTTTGCCCAATAAGCCTCCAGATCCGATCGCCAACAAGCTTTGAACCAACTGTAATCCACCCCCGTGTGGATCTGCCCAAGGATCGAGGAAGGAGAGTCGCGATCTTTGGTATGAGTTGAGCATCAGACTCAGTGCCGCCAAAAGTCCCCCACCGATTGCCATTCCGGCGAGGTACCGGAGTGGCAAACCTGCGGCAAAGGCGATCGACCACAAACCCATCCCACATAATGCTGTGGTACTGAGATTCGGTTGTTTCAAAATTGCTAACAATGCGATCACAAATACTCCTAGCCATGTTGCTTTGACTTTGAAGGAATATTGATCCCACTTGCCAAATAGCTTCGCTCCTTGCAGGACGAGAAAGGGCTTGATCAGTTCTGATGGTTGAATGATAATCGGTCCGATCGCAATCCAACGATCTGCCCCCATGGTGTTTCGGCCCATCCCCGGTAGCATTGTCAGCAACAGGAGTACCAAAATTCCTAATAAAATCCAATGGGAAAATTTGAGGAAATTGCGGAGTGGTAAATGAACGATCGCATTAAAAATCAACAGACTGATCGAGACCCAAATAAGTTGGCGATTGAAATAATATAAGCCATTTTTTAGCTCAGTCTCCCCATGATAATAAGAAGCTGAAAATAGCACAAATAGACCGATCGCTAGCCACAAAAAAGTCAACCACCGGATCGATCGTGCTGTTAATGACCAGTCTTTTACGGTTGGGTCAAAAAATGGAATCAAAAGACGCAAGTTCACGATACTAGGAAATAGGGGATAGAGTAAGACTGTCAGATTTCGGCGTTAGAAATAGTGTAGGCGATCGTGATTTCGATCGAGTAAAATATGTGAAATAGATATGTCTATTGCTAGATTTACTATTTTTTTAGAACAGTACCGCATCCCCACGCAACCTCCAATACCAAATACCCTGTATGGATATTTCGGCATCGATCGAACAAGCAGTTGCTACTTATTTTAGTCAGTGGTTGGCCGCGCATTTCTATCTAGCTTGGATGATTACTCATCCCCTGCCTAGTTTAGGCTTATTATTGCTGACAATTTTTTCGCTGTGGGGGTTATTTAAGGCGATTGGGCGGGGGATCGAGCAGATTTGGCTATTGCTACTCACAACACCATTTAAGCTGCTCCAGCCGATATTTAGGCTAATTTGGAGTTCGATCGGGCGAATATTTGGACACAATGCCAGTAGCGAACCACTAGGTGCAGAATCGATTTCAACTTCTACTTCAGAGCAGATCGATCGGATTATCGATCGATTGCAGATCCTCAGTCAAGAACAAGAGATATTGCTAGAAAAACTGTCTACTCTTGCGGGTTCGACCTCAATCTTGGATCCTCACTCAACAGATCTGACCGCTCACCGATTGCATCCTGCAAAAGTAAAAACATAATCTTTTTCAGTACCTTTTTTATCTATAATTCCCCCTATCCCCTATCCCCTATTCCCTGACTTTCGCAGGAAGTCTATTTAAGCTCGATCCCTGACGATCTCCGCACATAGCCCACAAGCAAAAAAACCGCTAAGCTCGAGATGAGCGATGTTCTCACGAGAGAGGCTGCGCAAAAGATTACTCGGACAGAACAGAGAGAATATGCGTTTAATTTTAATGACTGGCAAAGGTGGCGTAGGTAAAACATCTGTCGCTGCTGCAACTGGGTTGCGGTGCGCTGAGCTAGGTTATCGCACCCTGGTATTGAGTACCGATCCTGCTCACTCCCTTGCGGATAGCTTTGACATGGAGATGGGGCACGATCCGCGTGAAGTCCGCCCCAATTTGTGGGGCGCGGAACTGGACGCACTCAAGGAGCTAGAAGGCAACTGGGGCGCGGTGAAACGCTACATTACCCAAGTCTTGCAAGCGCGGGGGATGGAAGGGGTGCAAGCTGAGGAATTAGCGATTTTGCCAGGGATGGATGAGATCTTTGGGCTGGTGCGGATGAAGCGGCACTATGACGAGGGGATCTATGATGTGCTGATTATCGACTCGGCACCCACGGGAACTGCCCTCAGACTACTGAGTTTGCCAGAAGTTGGTGGCTGGTACATGCGAAAGTTCTACAAGCCATTACAGGCGGTTTCTGTCGCGCTCAGACCTTTGGTAGAACCTTTATTCCGACCGATCGCGGGGTTCTCGTTGCCGAATAAGGAAGTGATGGATGCTCCCTATGAATTTTATGAGCAAATCGAGGCGTTACAGAAGATCTTGATGGACAATACCGTATCATCGGTACGACTGGTGACGAATCCAGAGAAAATGGTGCTCAAGGAATCGCTCCGCGCTCATGCTTATTTGAGTTTGTATAATGTGTCTACAGATTTAATAATTGCCAATCGGATTATTCCCGAAGCTGTCACCGATCCATTCTTTAAAAAGTGGAAGGAAAATCAAGAGAAATATCGTGCAGAAATCCACGAGAATTTTCATCCGCTGCCAGTCAAAGAGGTGCCGCTGTATGCAGAAGAGCTATGTGGACTTGAGGCACTCGATCGATTGAAGGAAACTCTCTATGGCGATGAAGATCCCAGTCAAGTTTACTATAAAGAAACTACGCTCAGAGTGGTTCAAGAAGGCAATAGTCAGTACAGTCTAGAATTGTATCTACCAGGGATTGCTAAAGACCAGATTCAACTTAATAAAACTGGGGACGAATTGAATATCAGAATTGGCAACCACCGTCGAAATATGGTGCTACCGCAAGCTCTGGCTGCGCTCCAACCTACTGGAGCGAAGATGGATGAGGATTATCTTAAAATTAAGTTTGCTTGATGACTTTCTGAGCTAAAAAAGTTAGCCAATTTTAGCGCAAAATCTCGATATCGATCGAGTAAATGGGTAGTATATTAGTAGCGGTAACATTTATTGCTAATATGCTACCCAAACTAAATTGAGTACGGAATAAGTGGAGGTAATCCCATGTCTCATCTCACCAACTGCCGACTGACAGGTATTTCGATCGGTATTTTGATCTTAAATGCGATCGCTATTAATCCTGTAACAGCCGCGCAACTAGTATCCGTCATCGATGCTCATCCAGAGCGGCTACACCAACGATCTACAACCAAATCAGGGTTAGGATTGGATATTGGTCTTCAGCCAGTTATTGTTCGCGATTATTCCCAAAAATCATCCAAAAATCCCATTGCAATTCAGCCAGGAGCCATCGCAAATCCCAACAAAACAGCGGGTATCGGTATCTCTACACGAGTTGGTACTCTTGGGATTGGCGTAGATGTTGCCAAATCAATTACACCTCAATTCAATGGTCGATTGGGATTTAACTTTGGTAGTATCAATCTCAATCGCACCGATAGTGGGATTAATTACGATTCACAATTAAACTTGAGCAGCATCCAGCTAGTTGGCGATTACTATCCATCCACTAGCAGCAGTTTTCATATTACTGGTGGCTTAGTCGCCCAAAATAATAGGTTCTCTGTCACTAGCCAACCAAATGCTAGTGGTACCTATACGATCGATGGTAACTCATATCAATCTAGTGCTGTTGGCACTCTCAACGGTGAGTACAAATATGGTAACTCGATCGCTCCTTATCTCGGCATCGGCATTGGTAAATCTACCAATGAAGGTTTAAGCTTTAATGCCGATTTAGGTGTGATGTTTACAAGTTCGCCAAAAGTCACTCTCAATGCGAGTAATCCGACTTTTAACAATAACCCAACGACTCGCACTCAACTCGACAATCAAGTTCGTCAAACCGAAAACGATCTCAAGGGATTTAATGTTTATCCGGTTTTGTCAGTCGGCATCTCTTATGGATTTTAGATTAGTTGAAAGTTGAAAGTTGAAAGCGATGCCTTGCCTCTGTTGCTTGTGTTTGCATCGCCTTTGATGAAGATTTGAGTCTTCAATTGACTGCAATTCTTAAATCTGAGCAGGCGTAAATCACTACTAATACTGAATATTATTGTTGGCAACTTAAGTACAATCTCTATTATTAACTTTCAACTTTTAACTTCTAACTTTCCAAACCGACGATTGCGTTGCTGATAATCGGCGATCGCCTGAGTAAATTCATCACTACCAAAATCAGGCCAATGTGTATCAGTAATGTATAGTTCGGTATAGGCAAGTTGCCACAGCAAAAAATTACTTAGTCGCTGTTCGCCACTCGTCCGAATTAATAAATCAGGATCGGGTAATCCATCTGTATCTAAGTAGGGCTTGCTGAATAAAAGCTAAAATATAGAGTGAGCAACAGTTACAGCGATGAAATATGCTGCTCAGATCCAAGGGAATCAGCTAAAATCGGTTAAAACCCTGTCACAAAGAGGGCTAAACATGTACAGACAAA
>JANYIT010000393.1 GCA_025358725.1 Chamaesiphon sp. GL140_3_metabinner_129_sub | reverse complement strand
CGACAAAATTTATTCTCAGCATTAGGTTTTCACGAATTCAGTCCGACCTCTTGACCATACCATTCAATCGCCAAAATTCACACCTGAAAAAGTCTAGTTACTAGCCGTGCTTAGTATAGATCGATTTTTAACAGTGAATAGCACTGATTAGCGGCATCTTGAACATTTTTAGGCAAGCTATCATAGCATTTCCAGAATTTGCGGGTGGTGTAGTGCATTAGATTTCTCGACAGTGCCCAGCATTAAATTCGGCGATCGCTTCTGCTGCCAAAGTATCTAGTTTCCCATCGGCGACATCTTGCTCCAATTGCTCATCCCAACGCTGATAATCTACATCAGAGAACCATTGTCTGAGTCGCTGAAACTCTGCTGGGGCGAGTGTCAGGATTGCTGTTTCAATTTGCTCGATGGTTGACATATTGAGTTCTGAGCTTTTATGTGCCAATCAAATTATAGCTTGATGAGATTATCGATTTTGCTTACAAGCTCTTTGTTATCGCTGAAGCCAAAAATGGCACAATAGAGAGATAGCTATTGTACTGCCGTCCCTATTTAAACTCTTATGTCTGCTCTCAAACTCAGTGGTGCCGAGATTCGTCAAGCCTTCCTCGATTTCTACAGCCAGCGGGGACATCAACCCCTGCCGAGTAGTTCGTTGGTGCCGGAAGATCCGACGGTGTTATTGACGATCGCGGGGATGTTACCATTTAAGCCGATATTCTTGGGTCAACGTCAGCCTGATTTTCCCCGTGCAACCACTTCCCAGAAATGTATCCGTACCAATGATATCGAGAATGTGGGACGGACGGCGCGGCACCATACATTTTTTGAGATGCTGGGCAATTTTAGCTTTGGGGACTATTTTAAGGAACAGGCGATCGAATGGGGTTGGGAGATCTCGACTAAGGTGTTTAATCTGCCGCCGGAGCGGTTGGTTGTCAGCGTGTTTGAGGATGACGATGAAGCTTTTGCGATCTGGCGGGACAAGATTGGCGTGAATCCCCTCCGAATTAAGCGGTTGGGTGCTGATGATAATTTTTGGGTGTCGGGGCCTACAGGCCCTTGTGGGCCATGTTCTGAGCTTTATTATGATTTTCATCCCGAATTGGGGAATGACCATATCGATTTGGAGGATGACAGCAGATTTATTGAGTTTTATAATCTGGTGTTCATGCAGTACAACCGCGATGTTGATGGCAATCTCACGCCGTTGGCGAACAAGAACATCGATACGGGGATGGGTTTGGAACGGATGGCGCAAATCCTCCAAGATGTACCGAATAATTATGAGACGGATCTGATTTTTCCGATCGTCCAAACTGCGGCGGAAATTGCGGGAATTGGTTATTTTAATAGTGATGAAAAAACTAAGACTTCGTTGAAAGTCATCGGCGATCACGTTCGGGCGGTTGTACATATGATCGCCGATGGAATTCGCGCTGAAAATACTGGGCGGGGTTATATTTTACGGCGATTAATTCGGCGGGTGGTGCGTCATGGACGATTAATTGGCATTGATGCTGAATTTACGACTAAGGTAGCTGAAAGTGCGATCGCGATGTCGGAAGTTGCTTATCCGAATGTGCGGGAGAAGGCGGAGAAGATTAAGCTGGAACTTCAACGGGAGGAAGTTCAATTTTTGAAGACGTTGGGAAATGGCGAGAAGTTACTCGCGAATATTATTGCGGATGCGCTCAGTCAGGGCGTGAAGGAGATTTTGGGGAGGGATGCGTTTACGCTATTTGATACTCATGGTTTCCCATTAGAATTGACCCAAGAAGTCGCCGAAGAACAGGGTTTAACTGTTGATGCAGATGGGTTTGAAGTGGAGATGCAGATTCAGAAAGTCCGATCGCGTGGTGCGACAGAATCGATCGATCTCACGGTTCAAGGTTCGTTAGATACCCTCGCAAATACAATTCAGGCGACTGATTTTATCGGTTATCACCAGTCCAATAGTATCGCTCAAGTAGTGGCATTATTATTAGATGGTGAAGTTCGCGATGAAGTGAATACTGGCGCGAATGTCCAAATCGTTTTAGATAAAAGTCCCTTTTATGCTGAATCTGGTGGACAGGTTGGCGATCGAGGTTACATCTCAGGTGAGAATTCATTAGTCAGCATTAATGATGTCAAGAAAGAGTCAGCTTTCTTCGTTCATTTTGGCACGATCGAACGCGGAAGTTTACGAGTTGGCGATACAATTACCGCCCAAATCGATACTGGTTCTCGTCGTCGCGCTCAAGCAAATCATACGGCAACTCACCTACTTCAAGCAGCCCTGAAAAAACTCGTCGATCCTGAAATTTCCCAAGCAGGTTCGTTAGTTTCATTCGACAGATTGCGGTTCGATTTTAACTGTCCTCGCGCCCTCACAACTGTGGAAGTTCAACAGGTAGAAGAGTTGGTAAATAACTGGATTACTGAAGCTCATGTGGCAGATATTGAAGTAATGCCGATCGCGCAAGCTAAGGCAAAAGGTGCGGTAGCAATGTTTGGTGAAAAATATGGTGCTGAAGTCCGCGTAATCGATTTCCCTGGCGTATCGATGGAATTGTGCGGGGGTATCCATGTCAGTAATACCGCTGAAATTGGGGCATTTAAAATCATCAGTGAAGCGGGAGTGGCTGCGGGAGTGCGGCGGATCGAAGCTGTGGCGGGTAATTCAATTTTAGACTATCTCAATGTGCGGGATAAAGTGGTCAAAGAATTGAGCGATCAATTTAAAGCTAAACCCGAAGAAATCCTCGATCGCATCTCGACAATGCAAACTGAACTCAAAGCTAATCAGAAGCAATTAGAGACAGTCAAGGGTGAATTGGCGATCGCTAAATCCGAACAATTACTATCGCAAGCGATATCGATCGGCGAGTTTAAAATTATCATCGCTGAACTGGGTGATGTCGATGCCAATGCTCTCCAAACTGCGGCGGAACGGTTATTAAATAAACTTGGAGAAGGCGCGATCGTACTGGCTTCAATTCCCGAACCGGATAAGGTTAGTTTGGTGGCGGCTTTTAGTAAGGGGGTAAATGCGAAGGGTTTACAGGCTGGGAAGTTTATCGGGAATATCGCGAAGATCTGCGGCGGTGGCGGCGGTGGACGACCGAATTTGGCTCAGGCTGGGGGACGGGATGCTAGTAAGGTGAAGGAGGCTTTGGGGGTGGCTAAGGCGGAGTTGGAGGCGGGTTTGGGTTGATGGTGTTTGGTGGGTGATACCCACCAGCCAATACTAATAAATAGTTGAATTGTACAAATTGAGAGAAATTATCTATGTTAAAGAAAACTGAAAATGGTTATGAATTGGCAAGGTCTGGCGACTTAGGTCTATTTCTTGAGATTATTTGCGAACAATATAAGGTCTATTCTGATTTTCAAAATAAACGTCCGAACCTCGATCAGCTAGAGCCAGAAGATATAATTAGGCTAAATCACAATCAAATTGATCCGCTTTATATATCGACTCTTTTTTCAGCAATGTTTCTAGAGGCATATATTTATGATTATGGGGCGAGAAAATCATCAGCCTCTTACATCGAAAACTATATAGACAAACTTAGCCCGCAAGCAAAATGGATAATCGTAACACAACTTTTTAATGAAGTAGGGATTGACTCTTCATCTCAAGCATTTGAAGGAATTAAAAAAATATTTGGTTGCAGAAATAGCCTTGCACATAGCAAGACTAAGGAATATAACGGATTAGATAGTCTTAAAGATAAAAAGCCTAAAATTTTAAAACCACTAGAGTGTGTTGATCTCATAATTAACGTTATGAATGAACTACTTTCTGTTGACCCTGATGAGCTATATGCAAGTATCGTAATCGAAAGATTGAACACCTTGAAAAATCAATATCCAGTATCAGAGTAGTCAGCGGTTGAAACCGCTGCTCATGATGCAAAACCCGCCTACGCGGGTTAAGAAATCTCAGTCCGCGAAGGCGGACTTCGCAACACCAGCGACGATTTCAATCGTGCGTCCTCATCGTGCAATCTAAATCGGCTCCCAATCGGGAATCAAAGACTTCCGCCGATGATGTTCCTCCTGCCCATCGATATACTCACACAAATCATCCACCCCACTCTTACTCACCGTCAAAGCACCATAACTACCCTGCCATTTGAACAAGAAATCCGGTCGAATTTCATGGTTGATAAAATGTGAAGAACTCCCCTTCACCTGTTTGACAAAATCCGCAAGTGAAATAGTTGGATTCAGAGTTGCTAGCAAGTGAACGTGGTCGCTAATTCCACCAATTCTAATTAGGGCTTGCTGAATTAGTCCATGGTGTTGCTCTAAAGGCTGAAATCCTTGCTAAAGGATGGTTCTGTTGCAAAGATTTTCGCTCGATCGAGGGATTCAAGCGATCGAGTACAA
>JANYIT010000385.1 GCA_025358725.1 Chamaesiphon sp. GL140_3_metabinner_129_sub | reverse complement strand
ACGGTTTGACCCTGCTTGTGCTCCCGAACTAGACATATTTCGCTCACCATCTGGGCTGAGTTGGTCTGAACATTTGCGCTGCAATCCTCTGTAATCACCTGAGGCCACCCTTTCTCTCCTTGTGAAAATATTTTTTGGGTTTGGTGATGTTTACCCCACCTCTTTCACCATTACTACATAGGGCTTGCTGAAGAAAGGTGAGAGGTAGGCAGTGACGATTTTCAACACACTAAGCGTAGTCTTGATTTCTCATCCCATCCTGTGAAGGATAGTTTGCTATTCACAATTTCTGAAACCACCCCACTCACACCCACCCGCCCACCTCTGCTTCAGTTAGAGACTTCTCCAACTTACTATATTCAGTCTGCGCCGCACGGAGTAGGTGTTTCATCTGGACTGGCTCAGCTTGATCGGCTGCCAAAAATGCTCCATTGAGAGCGATATTCCGGATATTGCCACCTGCAACATTCAATCGTCCTAATTTGACAAAATCCAAGTTTTTAGTTGGTGTATCGTGGGGGAAAATTCGTCGCCAAATCTCGGATCGTTGAGCGGCATCGGGGAAGGGAAACTGGGTGACGAATCTAATGCGGCGGAGGAAAGCTGGATCGATCGCGCTTTTCAAGTTAGTAGTTAAAATTGCCAAGCCAGGATAGGCTTCCATCCGTTGTAATAGATAGCTCACCTCAATATTTGCATAGCGATCGCGTGCATCTTTTACTTCGCTGCGTTTGCCAAACAAAGCATCGGCTTCATCAAATAATAAGATTGCCCCGCCATATTCAGCCGCATCAAATACCCGCCGCAAATTCTTCTCAGTTTCGCCGATATATTTACTCACTACTGAAGATAGATCGATCCGATAGAGATCGAGCCGCAATTCCTGGGCTAATACTTCCGCTGCGAGGGTTTTGCCTGTGCCGCTAGAGCCAGAAAATAAGGCACTAATCCCCAATCCCCGCGAATTTTTGGCACCGAAGCCCCAGGTTTGATAGACAGTCACCCGCTGGCGCACATGGGCAGCGACTTCGCGCAGGATCTCCCGCTGAGAATCGGGTAATACGAGATTTTCCCAATCAGCCGAGGGGGGAATCTGTTGCGCTAGTTCGTCGAGGCGGGGGCGGGCTTGCCATCTACAGGCATCCCAGAGAACTTTGCCCAGGTCGTTTTCGAGATTTGGATGCAAGTGCCCAGCGGCTTCGGTACAGGCGGCACGGATAGTATCTGGGCTGAGATTGAATTGAGATACGAGTTTGTCGATCGATCCGGTGAATTCTGGGGCTAATTGAGCGATCGATTGGTGCCAGACTTGGCTCTGTTCGGCAAAATGGGGTAAGGCTACGTCAAAATTGACCACAGGGCGTTGTCCTCCCCGCAGCCGTTCCCGACTGGCAACAAATAAGCACCGATCGATCGATTGAACTAACCGCGAGATCGCTCTAGTGCGGGGAAGATCGGCATCCATGTCATCGCAGTCGAGGAAGAGGATGCTATTGCTCAAAATCGTTTCTCGATCCCATAGTCGGATCAAGGTATCCAGCTCATCTGTCGCCAGGGGGATGGCTTGCACGGGGATGGCGATCGATCTGAGGTTACACATCTGACAAACGGTGGCGGCGATCGCTTTTTTGCTGGCAGCTTCCGCACCTGACAACTGAACTACGGGCAGTATCTTCGTTCGTGATTGCTGCTGCCAGATCGCGGCGATTTGCTCGGCGAGAATTTGATGGGAGGGCACCAGATCGCCATCGATTGTTAATGGCTCCACCATACTCGCCAACCGTGCATCGAGGGATGCTGTACCAAGAATATAATGCAAAATCCGCTCGTCAATCTTGAGCGGACTGAGGGTGAGGGCGGTACCAGGACCGATTTCAATCAGTCGCCAGTAGCGGAGTGGGGCATTGGGCGCGATCGATTTCCAATCAGGATCGGCTAGTACTAGTAGAGCTAGGCCAAAGGTGGGATAATTGGCTTGAGTATTGCCGTTGAGCATGGCGAATAAGTTAGCAAAATCAGTATGCAATTCGATCGCGACGCATAACAGTAAGACATCGCGATCGAAGCTAGATAAATTGAACAGTTGGCACAGTCGATCGAGGGCTGAGAGTGATGTTAAAGCCGCCGCAGTCGCCTCAAAAGCTTGTTGTCGGTCTACTCCTTGTGCTTGCAATTCTAGCTGCTGTTCAACCGGAGCAGCATAGCATTCCAATCGATTACGTAATACTTCGACCGCGGCTGATAAGTAGTTGTGGTTGGTAATATCCCAATTAGTACTCATGAGATGACTATCTGGATTCCATCATATTTACCAGATCGATTCTCCATCTGCGAAGGCAGACGCTCCGCGAACGGAAAGGCTCCGCCAATGACTTGAAGTAAACTTTCGGCACCATCTACGCGCACGCGCACGAGATAAGTACCAGGGACGATATTTTGAAGCTGAAATGTTAATAAGTCTGTATCGGTACTAACTGGAGTTGCGGTACAGGAATACGCTATTTCCTGGGGTTTCGATTCGGCATTTAATCGTAAAACTACCTGCTGTGATGGACTAACTTGGGGACTAAACTTTACCGCGATCTCGACACTCCGAGTATCTCGATCTTTGCCTTCTACTTTGGTAACGGTGGCGGCAATTTCTGGATGTAGAATAAAAGCAGCTAAGTTGGATTCTATTAATTGGTGTGGTGAATCGATCGATGAATGTAAAATTTGAATTCCCTGCACTCCAGCATATAAGTGTGCTGGTACTTTGATGTTGATTTGAGTGGGATTTACATCTTGATTTGCGATCGAGATATCTTTTTTATCAATCCTGATGTGGGTAATTTCACCGCGTAAATCTCGACCGCGAATTAATAGAGAGCTACTGGCAGTAATTGATCGATCTCCGAGGGTAGTAACTCGATCGATCTGTGGGATTGAACAGGATATATTACCCCCGCCTCGATCTTGCTGGTACTCCTGACGTTCGGGGATTGAGATCATCGATACTCGATAGGCAGTAGAAGGACGATAGTGAGTTTGTAATAATGACCATAGTCTCGACGTTTCTTCAAGGTTGAGAAACTCGGAGGAAATTTTAATTTGGCCAAGATTTTGGGCTAGTTCTGTCGTCGAAATCGCTGAAAGTGCTTGAGAGAAGACATTAGCAGCACTAATTTTAGTCGCATTAGTCAATGCTGTCTCAATCTGATCGCTGTTCAGGACAGGGATTTTGTATAATAAATTGATGGCATAACCCAATAGCAATTCAGCCTGAAAGTCTTTGGCTCCATAGGCAGTGAGTAAGTAGTAGAGATCTAATGCTAGGGGTTGAGTCGAATGGCGATCGATCGTCGATCGATCAGATGGTTTTTCAGCAGTATTTGCAGACCAATTGGCATTGCGATTTGGGGAGATTTGATAGAGAAATAGGTTCAATTGGGGACGTTCATCTGCTTCTACTGATATTCGATCGGGTGGTAAAGCTGTCACCATCACATCACCAATACTAGAGACGATCGCATCACTCACTAAACCATTCTCGATCAAGTCTTTAATTACTGCTGTCACAGCAGCAATCGAAAGCACATTACTCATCTTTAAAATTATCCCATCATGGCTAAATAGATTATCCACACAACATTTAAGTGTAACAGAGGTAATCCTAAAGCTTAATCTCTCACCCCTAATTCAAGGTTGATACTTAACGCTAAAGTATAATCCACTATCTTGTAAATCATTACTGCGATCGCTTAAATTTACGAGCGGGATCCCATAATCAATCCGCAAATTTAATTTTGGCAGCGGTTGCCAGATCAAGCCTAAACCAATACCTGCGAGGAAATTTTGACTAGTAAGTTGATTGGGATTGCTAGCCTGATTCCAGACCCAACCAGTATCAAAAAACGGCGCAAGGGCTACTGTTTGACTACCAGCAGCATCACGTTGAATTGTAATTTGATCTTCGATACTTAGCTTGACACCATTATCCGCTGATCGAGCATTTTGCCTAAATCCGCGCACAGATTGACCACCACCGATCGCAAATTGATGGATGGGCAGGAGTGCATTAGGAGTCAATTGGGCATCGATTTGGGCAATGAGTAAATGATCTGGGGTAAGAACTTGCGCCCGTTGGATCTGCCCTTGCCAACTAAAAAATCGACCATCTGGCAAGGGTTGAGAATTAATCGTTGCGCCGAATGCACCTACCCCAAAATTGAGCAGAGATTGCAATCCCCAAGCTCCATTCACATCTCGCTTGACATAATCTTGCCCAAACTTGAGTACTGTCGTCTGGCTTACCCCCTGAGCATTTGGTCCCAAACTGAAAGCTGCTGGAGTGCCATTGATAAACGTTTCGCTAGTTTGGAGCGCGACTCCCCAGGAGAGGGCAAATTCCTCACGGAGACTGCGGATAAAAGGTTGACGATAGCTGAGTTCGTAGAGTTGAGATTTACCGCGAAAGCCGAGAGCTTGGAAGGGCGCGGCCGTAATTTGGTTACTATTAGGCGCAATTCGGGCTTGAATCGTGCCTTGGAGAGCATTAATGGGGATTTTATAACTAAAATCTACAACGTCCGCCCCACCAGTGAGTGTGTGATTGTAGTTGAGGTTGGCACTATCCCCTTGTCCAGTCACATTACGATACTCGATCGTCGTACCGAGGCGTTCGCCACCCACACTGGGTGGGGAGTAATTATCCGCAGTGAAATTAATTTTGAGCGGATTGGCTTCAGTGACGCGCACAGTCAGAATACTTTTGCCGATCCCAGTGCCAGCTTTGAGACTAGCCTCAACATTAGCAAAGAGTGGATCGGCGCGTAATAGCCGCAATTGCTCTTCTAATTTATTTGCATTTAGGGGCGTATTTGTCGCTAATGCCAATCGCGATCTCAGGTAATTAGGATTGAGTTTAGTCAGCCCAGTAATATTTACTTGTTCGATACTTCCTTCGATCGCTTGGAAGGTAATCGTTCCATCTGTAGGCGTAATTAGCACAAACCTAGACGTGATTTCTCCCCGATCGAGATACAGTTGGGTCAATTTATCAGCGATCGTTTTTAGTTCGCCGATTGTGGTGGTTTTGCCAACTAAAGATTGAACAATCGGAGTCCATTTTGTAGCTGTAAATACCGTACTTCCGATTACTTGAACTTTATTTACTACGACCGACTTGCCATCATCAGGTGACACGTTTTCAGGATTTGGTACTGTAGTTGGTTTTGGCGTAGAATCTGGTGGTAAAGGTGTGGGTGTCGGAATGTTTTGGGGAAATCGATCGGTATTAGGATCTGTCGGTGTTTGCGCCGACGATGGTAATGCTATTAGCCCAACTATTGATACCCCAGCAATTATCGACCATAGCCATAATAATCTCATCTGTACTATTCTCCAGATCTCCACTGTAATTAGACTATCACTACACTGTCCATTCCACAAACAAAAAGAAATACTTATTCAAGAATCTAGTCAAAAAATTTACAATTGCTGCTCACCAACAAAGTTTTAAGTTTTGTTTGATAAATTATCTTCCGGTGGAGATGAGGGCTACAATGTATCAATCCTAATTGCTAGATTTGGGTAAGACTGGCAATAGCTAAGATCGTTGAAATAATGGAGCAATAAATTATGCAGTTGCCAACCGTCACCAAGAGATTGATGCTGTCTTTCTCCCTCCTAGTGCCATTGATAGCACCAATTGGGACGAATGCACAGATTGTGCCAGCGCAAGATGGTACGGGGACAACAACCCAGCAAAATCAGAATCAGATTAATATCTCTGGTGGACAAATTTCTAAGGATGGGAATAACTTATTCCATAGTTTTAGTCAGTTTAGTGTCAACACAAATCAGATTGCCACCTTTCTTTCCACCCCAAACATCCAAAATATTTTAAGTCGGGTTAATGGTGGTAGTGCGTCATTTATTAATGGCATGTTGCAGGTAACTGGCGGCAACTCCAATCTTTTTTTGATGAATCCATCGGGGATTGTCTTTGGGTCTAATGCTAGTTTAAATTTACCTGCTAGTTTTACGGCAACCACCGCAACTGGTATTAATTTTGGCAGTGGGCAATTCAAGGCGATCGGTAGTAATGATTATGCTAATTTAATCAGCAATCCAACCTCGTTTACATTTGGGCTGAGTCAACCAGGTGCGATCGTTAATGATGGCAAATTATCGGTGAGTTCGGGTCAAAACATTGATCTAATTGGCGGTACAGTAATTAGCACAGGAACAGTGAGTGCGCCCAATGGTAATATTAATATTGCGGCTGTACCTGGTACAAGTTTGGTGCGAATTAGTCAGCCTGGAAATGTGCTGAGCTTGGAAATATCTGCGACTGCTACTGAAACTAATTTTACCCCAGTTACATTGCCCGCATTATTAACTGGCAGTGGAATTCAGGGTGTCACGATCAACGGGAATAATGTCACTTTCGATCGTGGTAATATCCCGATTAATACTGGGGATGCTGTTGTTAATAAATTGAATGCAGGTACCTCAACAGTCACCGCCAACAATAATCTTAATCTGATCGGTAGTAACTTACAAACCACTGGAGATCTCACCCTTCGCGCTCAAAATACAGCAGTAATTAAAGATACAGCACAATATCCGCTGAATATTACCGTCGATGGACAATTATTAATTCAAGGCGATGGCAAGATTGATATTTTCGCTTTAAATAACCCAAATACGAATATTAGTGCGATTGGCGATCTGACATTGCGATCAAGTACAACTGTTGGCGGTGACGCTCACTTTGGTACGGGTGGAAATTTTAAGATCGAACAGTTGGATGGTAAATTGGGTAGCTTATTCAGTCCCTACGATCCGATCATTCGCGCTAGTGGTGATGTGAGTTTTGCTAATTATACTGGTGCCTCACTACATATCCTCGCTGGTGGTAGTGTCAATATTCCTGGCACAATTACAATTACAGGACCAGATACATCGACAACTACTAGTTCAGGTGGTAGTTTTGGTCCGGGTACCTCAACAAATAATGGATTGACAGAAAATTTCACATTAGCTGATGGTACTCAAATCAGTATCGATGGGACAACTATTCCTACCCTGGATATTCGGGCAGGAACGACTGCTTTTGGTACCACTGGAATCCAGCAAGATTCCACAAATCCGGTACCCACTAGTCTACTGACAAATGGAACTGCCACAGGCTCTGCGATTACAGTTGGAAACATTAATTTTAATTCAAGCTCAAGTAGTTCAAGTTCAACTCCACCTGTTGTCTTATTAACTAACCAATATGCACCCAACTCTAATTTAGCCGCAGGCGATATTAAGACTGGTAGCATTACAACATTGCAAACTTCAATATCTGGGGGTACAAGTGGATCGAGTTTTACCTCAATCACTAATAGTGGTGATATTACGATTGTTGGTAGAAAGAATGTTGAAGTGACTCAATTAACGACAGGAATTGCTAGTAGCAGTATTGCTAGTGGATCTGTGAATACGGGAAATATTACAATTAAAGCGATTGGCGATATCATTGCTACTGGGTTAATTACTACCGAAAATCCTAATGCGGGAACGACACGTAGTGGTAATGTTGCATTAACGAGTACTAATGGTAAAGTTACGACTGAGGGAATAACAACTCAAAGAAATAATGGTAATAGCAGTAGTCCATTAGGGAGTACAGGGAATATTGATATTAACGCGGCTGGAGCGATCTCTACGAAAGTCCTAAATACTACCTCTATCAGCAGTACTGCTGGCAATAGTGGCAATATTAAACTAGTTAGTTCTAATGACTCGATCGATACAGGCGATATATCGACTGAAGGCGATACTCTTAATGGGCAATCCACCAAAAGTGGTGGTAGTGTTGAAGTCACTGCTAAAAATAATATTACCACTGGCAACATCATTACAATCGGCGATCTCAATGGTGGGAATGTCATCCTTAATAGTGGGAATGATACGAAAGCTGGCTTGATTATTACGGTAGGAAATAATGGTGGGAATGTCACCCTTAATAGTGGAAATGATGCTGAAGTTGGATCAATTATTGCTGGTGGCACAAATAATGGCGGAGCCATAAATATTACTACAGGTCACTTCTTCCGTGCCATTAATACTCTTAGTGACTTTAATGCTTTTAGTTCACAAAATGCAACAACATTTGGCAATAGTTTCCCTGGGTCGTTCGCCAGTAGCATTTATAGTAGTGGTAACACTGCTAGTGGAGCGATTACCATCCGACATGCAGGAAATGGTCTGACACCATTTATTGTCGGGAATGCAACGACTAATGGGACTAAAGGATCGATCGTCAGTAGTAGCACAAATAGTATAAATCCCACTCAATCTTTCTTGGCTAGCAATACCCAAGGAAATATTCAAATTATTACGGGCACTCAACCAACAGTAACACCAACACCACAACCACAATGTCCACCAACCTGTCCACCAAAAGGGCCAACAATCGTAGAGAAACCAAAACCAGAAACAACTGTAACCAAAGATAACCCAGATCAAATTGCCACTAATGACTTCCCCGATCTGCAAGCATCTAATCAAGAAAATGCTCAAGAAACGCTCCGAAAAATCGAGCAGAGTACGGGAGTAAAACCTGCACTGATCTATGCCCGCTTTGCACCATCAAATATCGACTTAGCCTTATCCAAAGATGTTAATCATATTAGTAATCTAGCGCGGGATAACTTCAAACTCGAACTAATCATGGTGACATCAAATGGGGCAACCGTCCGCAAAACAGTGCCGATTACCCGCGAGAAACTGCTCAAAATCGTCAAACAATTTCGGCAAGAAGTTACAGATGCTAATGAACCAACGGCATTTCTGCCTACAGCAAAACAACTGTATCAGTGGTTGATCGCACCGCTTGCCAATGAATTGAAAACACAGAAAATTCAAAATCTGGTATTTATCATGGATGGGGGCTTACGCGGTTTGCCGATGGCTGCGCTACATGATGGTAAACAGTTTTTGGTCGAACGGTATAGTGTCGGTTCGATGCCTTCGCTCAGCCTCACCGATACCCGTTATGTCGATATCCGCAAAGCTCAAGTATTGGCAATGGGTGCTGAAAATATCCCCACTCAAACACCTTTGGCCGCAGTACCGATCGAGTTAAGCACGATCGCTGGTACGATCTGGTCGGGTAAATCCTTCCAAAATGAGCAATTTACGGCAAGCAATCTTGTTTCCCAACGTCAAAAACAACCCTTCGGCATTCTGCATCTGGCCACCCACGGCGAATTTAAACCAGGTATCAAAAATTCCTATATCCAATTGTGGGATGAACGGTTGCAACTCGATCGATTGCGCCAACTCAAACTCAACGATCCCCCGGTTGAATTGATGGTATTAAGTGCCTGTCGGACGGCTCTAGGCGATGAAGAAGCTGAACTCGGTTTTGCCGGGTTAGCCAATCGAGCAGGGGTTAAATCGGCAATGGGCAGCCTCTGGTACGTCAGCGATCAAGGAACGCTCGGTTTGATGACTAGCTTCTACCGCGATTTGCGAACAGCACCGATCAAAGCTGAAGCTCTCCGTCAGGCTCAAGTTGCCATGCTGCAAGGCAAAGTCCGCATTCAAAGTGGTAAGTTGATTACTGCTGCAGATAGCATCGATCTTCCGCCTGCTCTCGCCAAATTAGGTGATGCCAATCTCACTCACCCCTTTTACTGGGCCGGATTTACGATCGTTGGCAATCCTTGGTAAAGTATTTAACGTCAGTTTCTACTGGCGGAGAGGCTCTAAATCAAAAATAGAGCCTGACTTCTGGCTTAGACTGACCCCAATTCTTTCAGATAGGCTTGGGCTTTTTTGTAGATCGGACTATTGGGTGAGATTTTTTCAACTAAATCGATCGCTTCTTTCAATTTACCCTGATTGGCTAGGGAGATTGCCTTGGACAAGTGAGCGGCATCAGCACTCAAGGTTTGAGCTTGTTGATAAAGTGGGCTGTTCTGCGGGATTTTGGTTGCTGAATCGATCGCGGCGGAGAATTTATCTTCATTTACTAACTTAATCGCATTAGCTAATAGAACTTCAGATGGGGTAACTTGCGTGGAGATATAGATCCCCCTGATCGATCCCAACACCAGTAACAAACCAATCGCCAGTTTCAGCCAGGGGATCTTGCGGTGAGATGGTGAGACTTGCGGCCGATCGATCAGCGGCGGTTCATGGCGATCTGGGACTGGTAGTCGAGGCTGAACGATCGTTTTACCCTGTTCTACTTTGATGCTTGCTGGGGGCAGTGGTTGGACAGTTGTTTCTTCATGGGCAAGACGTTTGGTTGGTTCGATCGGTGCTAATGGTGGAAACGGCTGAACAGTTGTTTCCGCGCGGGGGCGATTTGCGACTGTTTCGATCGAGGATAATCGCGGGATAGTTGCTGATTCAGAGGGGGTAATGGGAGGGACTGAGATTGCTTTGGCGATCGTTTCTGGATCGATAATCATCGGCGGTGAAATCGCTTTGGCAATCGTTTCATCATTGGCCGCTGTCGTCATGACTGGACGCGGTTGGACGATCGTTTGACCTTGTTCGCGATGGCTAACAGTTGGGGCTGTAGTAGCAGCTTGTAGAGCTAGATTTAATTCTGCTACCGAGGCAAAACGGAGAGCGGGCGTTTTTTCCAAACAGCGGAGGGTAATAGCTGCTAGTTCTGGGGATAAATGTTCGCATCCAGGTTGCGATCTCAGGGGAATTGGTTTTCCAGAAGTATGAGCGATCACCCAGGATGCCTCACTCATCTGACGAGGTTGGATATTAAAACCAAATGGATCGGCTCCACTGAGCATTTCGTAGAGCATCACACCCAAGCTATAAATATCCGATCTCCCATCCAGATCTCGATCTCCCATCATCTGTTCGGGAGAGGCATAGCGCAATGTTCCCAAAAAATTGTGGGTGAGAGTTTGGGGTCGATCGTCTTTGTAACGAATTTTGGCAATACCAAAATCGACGATTTTCACCCACT
Source organism: Chamaesiphon sp. GL140_3_metabinner_129_sub (assembly GCA_025358725.1). Classification (GTDB taxonomy): domain Bacteria; phylum Cyanobacteriota; class Cyanobacteriia; order Cyanobacteriales; family Chamaesiphonaceae; genus Chamaesiphon. The sequence goes on along the minus strand of JANYIT010000385.1, from coordinate 832 downwards.
CGCCTAAATCTGTCGGTTGCAGAAAAATGTTGTCTGGTTTGAGATCGCGATGAACCACTGTCTCGATATATTCTCCACTTGGCAAATCCACCCCTTGATGGGCGAGTAATAAACCATTACAAACCTGACTGATAATCCTTACCGTTCGATCGACAGTCAGTTGCTTTTCTCTGCGAAGTAGTTCGCCCAGGGTTTCACCGCGCAGATACTCCATCACATAAAATGGGTAGCCCTCGGTGGTTACTCCAGCATCCATAATTTTGACAATATGCTCGTCAACCAAGGCAGCACAAATCGCAATTTCATGATCAAACCGCGTTCTCATTTCGGGTGATTCTACCAGAGTATCCTTGAGCAGTTTCAAGGCTACTTGCTGACCGATCCGAGTATCAGTTGCCAAAAATACATCTCCCATCCCACCTGCACCCAAACGTTGATCCAGACGATATCGCTGGTTATCGCCGAGCAATCGACCAAGCCAGGGATGAGAACGATAGGGAGAATTCATAGGTATTAGAGAGTTGGGAATAGGGAGTAGTGAATACGGTAGGTTGCGCCAAAATTTCGAGAATGTACCAGCAATTATCGAACAAAACTCGCTCTTCTCACCAGTAGATTTGGGGATGTACAATAATTATCGCAAAATTGCCACCTAATAAAATGCCTCCGATTGAAACCATCCTTACGGATACGCTTCGCGAGTGTGGCTAGTGATGCAAAGTCCGCCTACGCGGACTAGTTACCTTAGTCCGCGTAGGCGGACTTTACATCATGAGGAGTGGTTTTAACCACTTTAATTAGATACTCGAATCTCCTGATGTCTTTGGGGTAG
>JANYIT010000362.1 GCA_025358725.1 Chamaesiphon sp. GL140_3_metabinner_129_sub | reverse complement strand
ACAGGACACCTTTAGGAATTTTGGCACCCAAGCGATGAACTTTGGTAAATCCAAAGCCAGAGTCCAAATGGAACCCCAAACCCAAGTTACTTTTGGCGATGTTGCCGGAATCGACCAAGCTAAATTGGAATTGAATGAAGTTGTAGACTTCCTCAAAAATGCTGACAGGTTTACAGCATTGGGTGCCAAAATTCCTAAAGGTGTCCTGTTGGTCGGCCCTCCAGGTACAGGTAAAACCCTGCTCGCTCGGGCAGTTGCGGGTGAAGCTGGCGTACCATTCTTTAGTATTTCTGGTTCAGAATTCGTCGAAATGTTCGTTGGGGTGGGTGCATCCCGTGTACGTGATTTATTTGAGCAAGCTAAAGCTCAAGCTCCTTGTATCGTCTTCATCGATGAGATCGATGCAGTGGGTCGTCAACGGGGTGCAGGCCTTGGTGGTGGTAATGATGAGCGGGAGCAAACGCTCAACCAATTACTGACCGAGATGGACGGATTTGAGGGCAATACAGGGATTATTATTATCGCCGCTACCAACCGTCCCGATGTATTGGATTCCGCGCTATTACGCCCAGGTCGTTTCGATCGCCAAGTTGTAGTCGATCGTCCAGATTATGCTGGTCGCCTCGAAATCCTCAATGTCCACGCGCGTGGCAAAACATTGGCCAAAGATGTCGATCTCGAACGGATTTCCCGGCGGACTCCTGGCTTTACAGGTGCGGATTTAGCCAACCTATTGAATGAATCGGCAATTCTTGCTGCACGTCGCAGTTTGACCGAAATCTCGATGGATGAAGTCAATGATGCGATCGATCGCGTATTAGCAGGCCCAGAGAAAAAAGATCGGGTGATGAGCGAGAAGCGCAAAACGCTTGTTGCTTACCATGAAGCTGGTCACGCTTTGGTTGGTGCGCTAATGCCCGACTACGACCCCGTTCAAAAAGTTAGCATCATTCCACGCGGACAAGCTGGCGGTCTGACTTGGTTTACTCCCAGTGAAGATCGGATGGAATCTGGTTTATATAGCCGCTCCTATCTCCAAAACCAAATGGCTGTCGCTTTAGGCGGTCGGATTGCCGAAGAAATCATCTTTGGTGAGGAAGAAGTCACCACAGGTGCTTCTAGCGATCTCCAGCAAGTTGCTCGTGTTGCCCGTCAAATGGTGATGCGTTACGGGATGAGTGAAAAACTCGGCCCAGTTGCGCTCGGTCGTCAACAAGGAAATATGTTCCTCGGTCGCGATATTGCTTCCGAACGGGATTTCTCCGAAGAGACTGCGGCATTAATTGATGATGAAGTTAGTCAGTTGGTAGCAGAAGCTTACCGTCGGGCGAAGGATGTTTTACTCAGTAACAGACTCGTTTTAGACAAACTAGCGAATATGTTGGTTGATAAGGAAACTGTTGATTCGGAAGAACTTCAGGATCTACTGGCTACCAATGAGGTCAAAATGGCCGCGATCGCCTAATTTAGTCAATAATTAACAAAGCCCACACTAAACTATCCAGGTTTGGTGTGGGCTTTTTTGATGAGTAGAACATTATGACACTAGCGAAACTTATCGTAAATTGAGCGCGTCAACTAGCTTAGACTGCAATTATTGCAGCTTGCCTCGACCGAAATTTTGCTTACCGATCGATCAAGACTACCAAATCCAGATAAGATCTAATACATGCAACGCCTAACTCACACTTTTAATCGATCCTTTCATCGGTTCTGGTTCATACTGTTGTCATCGATCGCTATTGGTGGCACTATTACTGTATCCATGTATCCAGTAACAGTCCAAGCTCAACAGCAAAAGTCTCAAGGATTATCCATCCAAGCAGATACTCAAGAGGCAAATTCTAAAACAGAAATAGTCACTGCAAGAGGGAATGTCCAGCTCAGTTACCCCAGTCGTAAAGTCAAGGCTAGAGCTAATCTTGCTCAATACTATATCAAGCAAAAGCGGATTGTTCTCACTGGTAATGTCTTAATTGTTCAGGATGGAAATACGTTGGAAGGAGAGAGTGTGATTTATCTAATTGAGGAGGGTAAATTTATCGCCAATCCCAAAGTCAAACAACAAGTCCGCAGTAACTATATTCTCTCCGAACAAGGTGGCAAAGGGCTAACGATTTTATCCAATACCCAAGAAGCTAATACTAAAACAGAAGTAGCCATTGCCCGAGGTAATGTCCGACTAATCTATCCTGACCGGAAACTTCAGGCCCGAGCAAATACGGCTCAATACAATATCAAGGACAAGCAAATTGTCTTATCGGGAAATGTCCTCGTCGTTCAAGACGGTAGCAGCCTCCAGGGAGATACAATTACCTATTTAATCGAGGAAGGGCGATTCGTCGCCAGACAGAAACCAGGGATACCCGTTCAATCTATCTATATCATTCCTGACAAAACTAGTAGTAGTAATTAGGACGAGTTTACCCGATCGCCAATCCAGTATCCTGTGAAGATTATCCTCGAAAACATCCATAAATCCTACGGGAAGCGAAATATTGTCAATCGTGTCAGTCTGTCTGTATCGCAGGGTGAGATTGTTGGTTTACTCGGCCCCAATGGTGCCGGAAAAACTACCACTTTTTATATTGCCACTGGACTGGAAAAGCCCAACCAGGGCAAAGTTTGGCTCGATGGTGAAGATATTACCAGCCTTTCTATTCATCAGCGGGCGCGACTGGGAATTGGTTATTTAGCACAGGAGCCGAGTATCTTTCGGAGTTTGACAGTAGTAGATAATCTCCTCCTGGTGATGGAACAAACTAAGGTACCGCGCAAGCTGTGGAATCAACGGTTAACTGATTTGATTACCGAATTTAGTCTAGAGAAGGTCGTGTATACCTTAGGCAATCAAGTCTCAGGGGGCGAAAGACGACGCACAGAATTAGCTCGGTCGCTGGCTGCGGGAATTGATGGGAACAAACGTTGACATTACATTGGTAGACATCAATGGGAATATTGTTAGTTCAATAGAC
>JANYIT010000092.1 GCA_025358725.1 Chamaesiphon sp. GL140_3_metabinner_129_sub | reverse complement strand
GATGCTTAAAGGCTCAAAACCCTTGTACTCGATCGCTTGAATCCCTCGATCGAGCGAAAATCTTTGCAACAGAACCATCCTTTAGCAAGGATTTCAGCCTTTAGAGCAACACCATGGACTAATTCAGCAAGCCCTACTTATACCAATTTAAAGAATTAAAGCGACAGATCTTTACCCCACCCAACCTCCCCTGATAGAGGGGAGGAGCTAATCTGTCGTCTATCAAACTTAATTTGGTATTAGATCCCCTTCACTGCCTATTTGCGGATAGATGCTAATAGTGGCAGCAGTAAATCTGCTAACTCAGAATTATTAACAATTAAACTTGGCATTGCATAGTTGCCGTAATTTCGCCCTATAATCGCTGGAAAAGTTGGCTCATTCCTCAAAGATTGCCATGTTCCTCCAGCAGCATGTAGAATCGCCCAGACAGCAGCTAAATCCCAGATTTTGGGCGTTGCTTCTACCCCACCCAGACTTGCACCGGATGCAACCGCCAAAAAGTTGTAAGTAGCGACACCGAGCAGCCGAACTTTGCAGGGAAATCCTGGTTGCCAAACTTGCAGACTACGGGCACATAAACTAAAAAAATGATTGCCGCTAGGTGAATCCTGACTGACATGGATTTGACGATCGTTTAGATAGGCACCAGTTGGTAAATCTAATCCAGTATTCCCCGCCCAATAACCATAGAAAGTTTGGTTGACAGGGGGAAAATAAACATAGCCAAAGACTGGCTCACCGTAATAGAGTAAACCGATCGAGACTCCCCACAACGGAATCCCCCGCGTAAAATTTGTCGTACCATCGAGCGGATCGATAATCCACGTCCACTGAGCATCTGTAAACTCATGGTTTCCCTCTTCACTTAGAATCGCATGGTCGGGGAAAGTTTTATTAATACTCGATCGAATCTCCCGATCTGCCCATTCATCAGACTGAGTAACCAAACTCCCATCCGCTTTTTCCAATCCCTGGGCATGTCCAAAGTCTAATAGTAATTGTGCCCCTACTCTTTGAGCGGTAGTACTGGCAAGATCTAATACTTGAGTCCAAAATTCCATATTTTCTTAATAGATCGTCGATATGGTGAGTTTACCAAATACTTTATACTCATAGTCTTTATCGATCAAATCAGATCTGCACCTAGTCATACATAGGGTTAGAGACGATCTTTCGACCAAACTAGCGATTTTCAATCCTCTTTTTTAGGATAGCGATCCCCATTAATATCGTATTATCTTTGACAATACAACGAGAAATTTGAGGTGAATTTGTTCTCATCAATACCTACAGTCAGATATCGATCGGCTAGAATGCGGTCAATAGCGATTATTCTTTTGTTCAAGCTACTTGGTAAACGATAGTAACATCGTGCCTTGTTCGTGTAGCGACATGCACAGATATCACAACCACAGGATCTTAGCTCCGAACTAGAATCTTCCCGATCTATAGTTCCAAATTGAAATAGATCGTCAGCAATTATTTGGAGTAAATGAAATTATGACAGCAATAGGTCAAAATCCCTTATTAACGATCGAGACTGAATACGGACAGAGTATTTGGATGGATAATCTGAGCCGAGATCTGCTCGAATCTGGCGAACTCGCCAAGCTCATCGTCTCTCGTGGCGTACTGGGGATCACCTCCAACCCCGCCATCTTCGAGAAAGCGATCGTCGGTAACGCAATTTACGACACCGAAATCGTTGCCGGAATTAAAGCAGGTAAATCCCTCAACGATATTTACGAATCGCTGATTTTCACGGACATTCGTCATGCTTGCGATGTGTTGCTCCCCGTCTACGAGCAAACCAAGGGCATCGATGGTTACGTCAGCATTGAAGTCCCACCGACAATTGCCACAGATACCGCCAGCACCATCTCAGAAGCCCGAAGATATCACGCAGCCATACATCGTCCCAATGTGATGATCAAGATCCCTGGCACCCCAGAGGGCTTACCAGCCGTCGAACAGATGATCAGTGAAGGCATTAGCATCAACGTCACCTTGCTATTTTCAGTCGAGAGCTATGTAGAGACGGCTTGGGCGTATATTCGCGGCTTAGAAACCCGTGCAGCCAAAGGCGAAGAGATCAGCAATATTTCATCAGTGGCTAGTTTCTTCCTCAGTCGCATTGACACCAATATTGATTCTAAATTAGACAACCTAATTAAACAGACTACCGATACTAGCAAAACCGAAAAAATCGCCGCTCTTAAAGGTAAAATTGCGATCGCGAACGCCAAAGTCGCTTATCAAGAATACAAGAAAATCATTGCTACCGAACGTTGGCAACAACTAGCAACCAAAGGCGCGAGAGTTCAACGTTTACTCTGGGCGAGTACGGGTACCAAAGATCCCAGCTACAGCGATGTGATGTACGTCGATGGATTAGTTGGGAATGATACTGTTAATACCTTACCACCCAGCACGATCGAAGCCTGTGCCGATCATTGCGATCCCGCTAACCGGATTGAAGCTGGAGTCGATGAAGCCTATCGATTGGTTGCCAGTCTCAAGGATTCTGATGTTAATATCGATCTAGATGCCGTTATGGATGAGCTGCTGATTGATGGGATCGATAAGTTCGTCAAGCCTTTTGATTCGTTGATGAAATCTCTCGATGGTAAGGTTAAGGCTTTGACACCTGTTTAGTTGTTTGTTTTTAGCAGGGATCTGTTTTTATTGAACCGCAGAGGCGCAGAGGGCGCAGAGAAAGAAAAGAAGCCAAAACCCTAGAGATCCCCCTGTCTTGTCGTTTTTTTATTCGGGGGGAACCCTAGACATAAAAACGCCGCTAAATCCCCCTTAAAAAGGGGGACTAAGATCCGGATCTTAGCCCCCTTTTTAAGGGAGTTTGGGGGATCTAGATCTACGCATCAACTCAAACGGACTTGTGTATACAGGGTAGCCCTCCGAGGAGGGGATTTTCCAGTCAGGTAATCTTTAACTAACCCCTAATGTGGAGGGAATGCCGCTCCAAGCTAGCACACAAGTAACCCGTTTGGTGGGGGTCTGGGGGAGGCGACAGCTTCCCCCAGCGCGGGGCTTAGAGACACACCCCACCAGCACCCAAAAATTATCACATAGTCCGAGTTCTACCACACCAGTAATAAATGATCGATCTACTAGAAAACCCGTTCCGCCTCGGCTTACGACAAGAACGAGTCCCCGAACCGCAAATCCTCACCATCTTCGGTGCATCCGGC
>JANYIT010000311.1 GCA_025358725.1 Chamaesiphon sp. GL140_3_metabinner_129_sub | reverse complement strand
TCCATTTGGACTCTGGCTTTGGATTTACCAAAGTTCATCGCTTGGTTGCCAGGGCCACTTTGGGCGCGACGGAGGAGAAAGAATAAACCGACCAGCAATAAAACTGGGAAGAATAAGCTACTCAAGACCCGAAACCAGACACTATCATCATTCTGGGGCAGAACGTAAATGTTGCCCTTGACGTTGTCTGTGAGAATGCTAACTAGTTGGTTATCATTTGGAGGTAAGTTAACGATCGCTTTTGTACCGTCTTTAGCCTGCACTTGGGCTTTGCTCCGATCGGCACTCAATCCGACATTCTCAATTTCACCCCGCTTTACCTCTTGGATAAACTGGCTATATTTCAGCGTTTTCTGCGCTGGGGCTGGTTTCTCCAAGAATGTGGTTGCTAGAGCGATCGCTACAACCGCCAACAGGACATACAGTCCGGCATTTCTCCACCGCTTATTATTCACGCTCATGTTCTCCTATATAAGTATTTCGTGACTGGTAACTGTTGACAGTGCTCGATGCGAAACATTTACTAACCGTCGTTTCCGCCAGTCCGCGCCACCGATAATTTGGTGTATTTTATCTTTCTATTAACTTATGTTAACCTTTCTCTCATTTTATTGATAGGGTAAGTTCAATAAATCTTGGACTGCATACTCTAGTTTACCCACGGGAGTGAGCACAGTATGAATTGGGATCAGGTGGATTACCGAATTACTATAGCCGATTGAGTCCAATTCTTTGACCCATTCAGCCTTCCACTCGATTTCTACAACTGTTTGGTTTTGCTGTTTCAGGAGTGATACAATCTGAGATCGAGCAATTCCGGGTAAGATTCCCGTACTTAGCGGGGGTGTATACCAGCAACCATCGCGATAGCCCCAGAGATTTCCAGTCGTGGTTTCCAGCCAATCACCGCGATCGTTTGTGAAGATCGCTTCTTGAATATTGCTATTTCGCGCCTGTTGGAGAGCCAACCAGGGCGCGAGATAATTGCCTGTTTTGTGTTGAGGAAGTGATCGAGTCAATTGTCGATCGGCGATAATTACGGTAACGCCTTCTGTTTGCCAAGTAGCTAAGTTGGGTGGTAAATCTCGTCCGGTAATTAATTCGCGTCCATCGGGAAAGATCGTAATTCGCAAGACGGGAAACGCTGGTATCAGACATTCTACACCCGATCGAACCTGCTCCCAATTCGGTTGATACCAGCCTAAATCCTCGATCGATAATTTTAATCGATCGCAGTGTAGATCGATCAAATCCCCAACTTCTCCAAGAAGTCGGGGATTTAGTCCAGCATCACTTCTCAAAGTCGTGAAAACTGTTGCCCCATATAATAAACCAGGATCGCTGATATTTAACTCGATGGTTTGAGACTCGATCGATTTTCCACAGTACCAATACAGATCGCGCACTTGCTAAAATAGTTTAGAGTTCAATGACATTAGTTCTGAAACCACATTATCAAATGGAAATGTTTCTCCCTGATCATTTCCCGATCTCCAGATCAATGTCAATCAGTTATTCAGCATTTAACCGATCATGCAGATACCCGACTTCTTCAAGAAGTCGAGTATCTGTCTCACTAGTTACTTCTTAATCCCGCAATGATATCAATTCTCCCCCCTTGGATTATCTTAGATTCTCATTTGATTCAATGGCTCCAAGAAGACATCGGCAGAGGAGATCGTAGCACCCAAGGTTTACCGAATTTTGATCGAGTCGCAACAGCTACCTGGATTGCCAAGGAAACGGGAATTATCGCCGCCCTGCCAGTTGCTAAACGAGTTTTTGAACTTTTAAATCCTCAAGCTAAATTTCAACCCTTAATCGCCGAGGGAGCAGCTTGTGTACCAGGACAATCGATCGCCGAAATCACCGCCGATCTTGCCACGCTATTGATGGGCGAACGTACAGCCTTAAATCTTGCCATGCGTCTGAGCGGTATCGCTACAGCTACTCGTACATATGTAGACTGTATTGCCGATTTACCCACTCAATTAGTTGATACCCGCAAAACTACGCCTGGTTTGCGGCTACTCGAAAAATATGCAACTACTGTTGGCGGCGGAGTCAATCACCGCGTCGGTTTAGATGATGCTGTGATGATCAAAGATAATCATATCGCAGCGGCGGGCGGAATTCGGTTGGCGATCGAGAGTATTCGGTTAAGTATGCCTTATCCACTGACGATCGAAGTGGAAACCGAATCTTTAGAGCAAGTAAAGGAAGCGATCAACTGTAATGCAGATATTATCATGTTGGATAATATGCCCCCAGATCTGATGCGTCAAGCAGTGACAATTATTAGAGCAGCGAACGAGCGGATTAAAATCGAAGCATCGGGAAATATTACCCTGAAAACTATTCGTCAAGTTGCTGAAACTGGGGTTGATTATATCTCTACTAGCGCACCGATTACTCGATCGCACTGGCTAGATTTAAGTATGCGGATTCGTCCTTGAAAGATAACTTACCTAATTAAAATCACTGGCATTATCTACAATAAATAGATAGATCTAAATCACTAAGTCATCTCCCATGAGCAAAACCGTATTAATTACTGGAGCATCCACAGGGATTGGACGAGCTACCGCTCAACTATTTCAGCAACAAGGCTGGAACGTAGTCGCGACGATGCGTGCTCCAGATCAATCTCCCGAACTCAGCAACCTCCCGCATGTGCTGTCTTTGCAATTGGATGTCACCCAAGTGGATACGATTCATGCCGCGATCGATCGAGCAATTGCCCAATTTGGGACGATCGATGTAGTGGTAAATAATGCTGGCTATGCCCTGATTGGTGCCTTTGAAGCCTGTGAGATGGCCGATATTCGCGGTCAATTTGAAACGAACGTATTTGGGTTAATGGAAGTCACCCGCGCCATTCTGCCGCATTTTCGGCTTCGTCAGCAGGGTGTTATTGTCAATGTGGCATCCGTTGGCGGCAGAGTAGCTTTCCCGATTTATAGCCCTTATCATGCCACCAAATGGGCGATAGATGGCTTCTCCGAGTCATTGCAATACGAATTGCGCCAGTTTAATATTAGAGTCAAAATCATCGAACCTGGAGCGATCAAGACTGATTTCTATAGTCGATCAATTACAGTTGCCAAGCAAGCTGGATTGACTGTCTATGATGACTATATACAGCGGACTTTGCCCCAAATGGATCGAGCTGGGGCGGAAGGTTCGCCACCAGAAGTCACTGCCCAAGCTATCTATCGAGCAGCAACTGATGGTAGTTGGAAGTTGCGCTATCCCGCTGGTGGGAATGCAGGTTTATTACTGGGGTTGCGAAAGTTCTTACCAGATGCTTGGTTCACCAGTCTAATTCGTCGGAGTATCGAGCGTTAAGGCAAAACGCGATCAGTAACGAAATATATTTAGAGCATGGCAGAAATGTCATGCTCTATTCTGCCACGATCGATATCATTTTCATACTTGGTACCAAAGATTAGATCGATCCGGCGATGAGGCTGCGCGGAATAATTTGTTAGGCAATCATCAAATAGCTTCTGATTGGGTGCGATAATCGTGCGATTAGCTGGTGTCACTGGAGTTGTCGTGAGCGGATGAATTTTTTTAACGTTGCCACCACTGCCTTGGTAATGTTCTAGATCTGTGGAGAGGA
>JANYIT010000254.1 GCA_025358725.1 Chamaesiphon sp. GL140_3_metabinner_129_sub | reverse complement strand
TCGCTCGATCGAGGGATTCAAGCGATCGAGTACAAGGGTTTTGAGCCTTTAAGCATCAAAACCTTGCACTTGATTCGCAAAAAAAGGCTCAAAACCCCTGCAGTGAATGCCTTGCTGAGATCTTCAGCAAGCCCTAATTAGCTATAGATCTTAGAGTACCCTTTATGGGTACCCACGAGTTGTCGCAGTAATAGTATTTACGCATCGGTTCAAGATGTCAGCATCGTCAATTTTGTGGTGTCAATTCTTCCTTTAACAACTTCTGATAAATTCCAGCTAATTTCGGTGTCACAGTATTAGTTTCCACCCCATACCCCAAACTCGTCCAGGTACTTGACAATCGTCGCCGCACCTTTTCTAGATCGCCATCCTTTAACAACTGTGGAATATCCATCTTCCAAGCTTTCTCATCACTGAGCCAAGCGTGAACCACTTTGTCTTGATACTGTGGTTCAAAACTATAATCACACTGGAAAACAAATAGCACACAATCTGGCTCTGGATGATACTTCTTGGACATTTTCGCCCAAGTAGTGTTGATCATCTGATATCTTCCCGCTGCTGTAGAACAATTGTTAATATTCGGGCCACTAGTAATCCGAATACACTGTTCGGGATGACGACGAAGATTCTCAGCATGACTCCCACCATATATAACTGAATATGGCTGGCGATCGGTTGCTTCACTAGTAGAAATCATCCGCATCAAGGCTCGAATATAAGGATCGCCACCTTCCATCACCAACGGTGGTGTTCGTGTTGTCTCAAAAGTGGGATTCTCAATCTTGTGATGTGGTGGTTGTCTTAATAGCAATACCACCCAAAGTGATGCTACACCGCCGATCACGATTGCGATCGCTCTAAAACGTTTACGTTTACCTCTAGGCATGTATGACTGGGGATGAAGAGGATAATAACTAACCTAAGTTGCTACCCATCACCTAAGCTTTCATAGATAGCAACTTGAGTTAACTACACAGCCGAGAAGAGATCTTCCCAACTTTTTGTCACCGCTGTTGGTTCGCTGATGATTTCGAGTACTTTATTTCGAGCTTGAGAGCTGGTAAGTGACTCAACGCACACCTGAGCGACCTTTTGTCTAGGTATACTACCATCAAAGAGGGTATCTGCTCCTGACATTACCACCGGGTTGGAATTATCTTCATTTTTTAGTCCGCCTGGGCGAACGATCGTGTAGTTGAGTCCACTGGTTTTTAAATACTGTTCGGCTTGTTGTTTCCACCACAAAATCAACCAAAACAGATTGAGCGGATGAAAGAACTTCGATACGCACAGTGATGAAACAAACACAAACTGCTCGATCCCCTGGACTTTGGCGGCATCTACCAGATTCTTGGTGCCTTGATAATCCACTTGATAAGGGCCAGTCGGGTCTAAACTGGGTTTAGCTCCCTTAGCGCAGAGAATTACGGTGCTGTCACCGATCGCGTTAGTAATACTATTGAGATTGAGGACATCTCCAACGATTAATTCTACTTCTGCGGGTAAAATTGCTCGTGCTCTCGTGATATCTCTAACCATTGCCCGCACTGGAATTTGGCGTTTTACCAATTCCTGGACAATGCGTCGTCCTGTTTCTCCAGTTGCGCCTGCTACAAATGCTTTCATTAAGTTTTCGTTACAATAAATGCTGGGTTTAGCTATCTCACTACTCATGTTAAAGACAGAAACAATTAAACGGGGATCTTCCGTCAGGAAATTGAAACCAAAATTAAGACGACTACTGCCTTGAGATGATCCCATTCGTAACGATCGAATATTTAAAATTTCCGGTTTTCACCAGCGAAAGCTTGTAAATATACCTGAGATCGTCAATACCACTTAACGTCACAAACACAACGGGATAGAAAGGGGATGCCAGTAAAAACACTTGAAAAAAATAGCATAGAAACAATTCCTGTCTTGAGCAATCCCGAACTAGCACAACCAGATCTGGGATCGATCGAGACAGATCGACTCCAACCATTTTGTTTTAACTATCACTTCACTGATGCCATGCGGATGGGTGCAGATGTCAAAACTGTGAGTAAATACCTAGATGCTCATCAAGGCTGGTTTACTCGTTGTGCTGATCCGATGCAAGTCAAACCGATCGGCAAAAATGGTTATGATCTAACGATCGGCAGATTCAATTCATGTGGTTATGTCGTAGAACCGAAGATCGGTTTGGAGTTATTGCCTCACGAAAGTGGCGTATATCGGATTAGAACTGTTGAAATCCCTGACTATATTCCATTGGGGTATGAGGTGAGTTTCAATGCTCAGATGCGTCTAATAGAGACCGTAGACGGAGACCAATTGGGTACCAAGGTGGATTGGGATCTTGATTTGAATGTCTACATTCAGTTTCCCAAGTTTATTTACAAGTTACCGACGAGAGTCATCCAAGGTACGGGTGATAAAGTCTTGAAACAAATTGTCGATCGAGTGTCGCGGCGATTGACGCACAAGGTTCAGCAAGATTTTCATGGGAATTTAGGCTTAAAAATTCCTAAGTGTTAGAAAATGGTTGAACAGGATACTTTGTCAGCCAGTAGTCTATATGTCCAGATCTCGCGAACCATTTATTAGCCTCGCCCTCTATCATGCCTTCAAACAACCATTAATCAATCCTTTCTTTTACTTATATCTTCAGGGAAAAGTGGCAGGTACCGAACATATCCCAAAATCGGGTGGGTTCGTGGTGGTAAGCAATCATGGTAGTAATTTTGACCCTCCTTTATTGTCGGCGGCTGTTTTGCGTCCGGTAGCATACATGGCGAAAGAAGAACTATTTGAAGTGCCAGTATTAAAGAATGCGATTAAGTTGTATGGTGCTTATCCCGTTAAACGTGGTGCGGTCGATCGCACGACAATTAAAGCAGCATTAGCCTATCTTGATCAAGGTTGGGGTGTGGGAATTTTTCTATCTGGTACCCGCACGCCTGATGGTAAAGTGGTAGATCCCAAGCCAGGGGCGGCTCTGATCGCCGCAAAAGCACAAGTGCCACTACTTCCTGTCTGTCTGTGGGGAACTCATCTGATCGAACAAAAAGGTAAAAAATACCCCCAATCTACGCCTGTAACGGTTAGAATTGGCGAACTAATTTCCCCACCAACTTCGACAAAAAGATCGGAACTCGATCGAGTCACAGATCTCTGTACGACCAAAATCAACGCATTACATGATTTAGGTCGATAATAAAATACAGGAGCAATTGATCAATTTCTCCTGTATTTTAATGCTATAATTAACCACACAAATATCATTTACAATCGCACACATGACAGAAAATCTGCGGCAGCAACTGAGCGAACTTCTTGACGAAGCTGAATTAGAGTGGCTCAAGCCACACATCCAAAAAGATGCCGTAATTTTAGTTGTTCCCGATCTCGATCTCTTGGATGTCGGTGTCGCAATTTCTAGTGACAATACTCAATCTGTTCAACATTGGATTAGTGAACAACTACTAGTCAAGCCATCTCCAGAAATTCTCAATCGATGGAATACCAGTCCCGATCAAAAGTTTCAAGCACTAATTATTCAACCCTATATATTAGTGAAAGAGTTGGTAGATTAGTTGGAAGTTGAAAGTGATACTCTGCTTGTCAAGGTACCTCTGTCATTGATGTGGTTTCTGACTCGTGACAAATGTAAGAAAATTATCTCCACAATCTTTGTAGAAATAATTTCGATCGATCGTTGACATTGCCTAAGCTAGTGAATGTTGTTGTTTTGGGATCATTACTTGATCAATTAGATGAATAATCCCATTGCTAGATGAAGCATCCGTTGATAACACTGTTGAATTACCAACTCTAATTCCATCACTCAAATTGATATAGATTTGTGAACTATCTATTGATGTCAGCATAATGTCTTGCTCATCTTTTGCACACATTTTTAATAGATCTTGATATCCAAATTCACCGAATACTATATGCATATTTAAGATTTCTGTCAATAGTACAGTATCTTTGGTGAGAATATCTAAATTTACTTTTGACAACTGAGCAAATGCAATATTGTTAGGGGCAAATACAGTATAGTCACAACGACTGTCTAAAATTTGATCCAGACTAGTAATTTTGATGGCAGTACTAAATATCGAAAGCTCTCTTGTGTTGAGAATAGTATTGAGGATATTAGTCATAGCGTAATACAGACGATCAGGCATACAGGAATGACACAAGAATATGCTAGTCTAATTCACCCTGACAAGGTGTAGAATAGTGTTTAGAGGGAATTTATTCAATTAGTATATGTAAATCGTATAAATTTCTTAGCCAATCTTGCTGTTTGAGATAACGATTGATGTATGTCGATCGCTTAGAACGTTTAGATTTGTACCAATTTTGTTGCTAAATTAAAACTTAATGAAATATTAAGATAGTAAATCATTATATCTATGTTAGATTGTCGATCGGGATATTCGTAATAATATCTCGATCGCAGCAAAGATTTCTTCAGCTAGTGAAAATTTGCCTAACTATCTACTGAAACTATGCTGAAGACTTAATGATATACTGCCAAATGATCGATGGTCGATTACTAAAGAATCGATAGATATTGTGTCAATTTTGAGTTTAGACCGTCAGATTAAGTTACATTTAAAGTACACTGATTTAGCAACTTCACGATCTAACATAGCTAAAAATCGACTTCAATGGGGACTTTAAATGATGTCCAATCTATTGAAATTGTTGGTAATGTTCTAGATCTGTGGAGAGGAGGTTAAATGGCACACCCAAATTCAAACCGATTGATAAACAAACCAATCACAATATCGTGCATCACAACAGATTTAGAAAAGCAGATGGTTTTACGAGCCAGTCGCTTAATTC
>JANYIT010000253.1 GCA_025358725.1 Chamaesiphon sp. GL140_3_metabinner_129_sub | reverse complement strand
GAATTAAGCGACTGGCTCGTAAAACCATCTGCTTTTCTAAATCTGTTGTGATGCACGATATTGTGATTGGTTTGTTTATCAATCGGTTTGAATTTGGGTGTGCCATTTAACCTCCTCTCCACAGATCTAGAACATTACCTAAAAAATTCCCACCGATATCAGTGGGAATTAATTTTTAGGGGACGGCGTAGGTTGATTTACCCCCCCAACCCCCCCCTTGGAAAAGTGGGGCTTTCGCTCCCTCCCCTTTACAAGGGGAGGGCTGGGGTGGGGTATCAGGACTACGCATCAACCCAAATAACTTGTGTATACACGGTAGCTTTTTAAGGGGGGAACCAGAATCTTAGTCCCCCTTGAAAAGGAGGATTTACCCACTGTAAACGAAGCAATTATACTTTTCAGACATCCTCTAATTGATTAGCAATGATTCTTCAACTGACTGTGGTAGCGGCATTTTGAGCAATTGATCGAGTGACAAGAATTGTGGCTGTGCTGGTTGATTTTGCATAGCGGCGGCTCCGTCAACAAGAAAGCCACTATCGATAAAATACGAGAAATATATATTTAATAGGTCAGTATCCATGACTGGACAACCAATCGAGGTACCAACTAACCCCGCGATCGTATTTTGACAACTCACCCGTTCGAGGTTCAATACCTCTAGATAGTTGGACTCTTCCGCCGGATCGGCAGTGAATAGCGGCACCAATGGGCTTAAGGCATTATCTGAATTCATTTTTGACCCTAGCAGAGCGGCTTGCCATTGGGGATAATCGATCTGTTGCAACGGATAGCCCAGAGATCGAATCTGCTGCGCTAGCTGTGCTAGAGACAAAGGATTGGGATTAGCCAAGTGAAATGCTTGCCCCCAAGATGATGGTTTTAAGGACAGATGAACGATCGCCTTGCTAATGTAATCTACGGGGGTGAGATGCATCTGCACTGATAATTTGGGCACAGTTTTCAACTGAATCAATCCCTTGATAAATCGACAGATCAAATCTTCAGTTTTGGATACTCCCGTGCGACTATCGCCAACGATCATCCCAGTTCGATAAATACAGGTGGGAATGCCCCGTTCGCGCGCTGCCATCAAGAGTTTCTCAGCCACCCATTTACTCTGAGCATAACTCCCATTCGGACCAGCAAATCCCTCAAAATCGTCCTGCTCCAGTAGATCCATCTGGGCATAACAATCGGCATCAAAGACATCAATCGTCGAGACATAATGAACGGGTTTAATCTTAACTTGACTGGCAAGTCGCAAGACTTCCTGAGTACCCAACACGTTGATGTCACGTAATGCCGAATATGGATAGATTAAATTGACAAATGCGCCACTGTGGTAAATCGAGTCGATCTGACCTGCTAGTTTGTAAAACTGCAATTCGGTCAGACCGAACAATGGCTTGGCTAAATCGCCCAGCAAGGGCATGATGCGATCGCTTTGAGCTGCATCATCTAA
Source organism: Chamaesiphon sp. GL140_3_metabinner_129_sub (assembly GCA_025358725.1). Lineage (GTDB taxonomy): Bacteria > Cyanobacteriota > Cyanobacteriia > Cyanobacteriales > Chamaesiphonaceae > Chamaesiphon. The sequence goes on along the minus strand of JANYIT010000253.1, from coordinate 32,266 downwards.
CGAATATCGCTCTAAATTCCGGTGAAGTTTGTCTCGACCGACTTCCAGATTGGCACAACGAACCAAACAGTAGATATTCGCCTGAGTAGATCGGAGCAATTGATCGAGTAAAAAAGCACCTAAAAATCCAGTTGCCCCAGTGAGTAGAATATTTTGCGGCGCACTAGCTCGATCGACACCAAGATGTTCGGGGAAAATACTCGGGCTGAGCATAGTATCGGCGAGGAGATCTGGTTCGTCGGCTGGGGCTGAGTCTACGGACTGCTGGGCACTGAGAATCGATTGAGCCAAACCAGCAATAGTCGGAGATTTGAACAGACAGCTCAGTGGTAACACGACCTGAAAAGTATCTGCTACTTGGGTCATCATTTGGGCAACGAAGAGGGAGTGACCGCCAAGATCAAAGAAGTTGTCATGGATGCCAATCGAATGAATTTCTAGACGTTGGCTCCAGATATTTGCGAGCTTTTGCTCGATCTCATTGCGAGGAGCCACAAACACCTCATCTAAAGTTGGTCGTTCCGAACTAGGCGCAGGTAATGCCCGTCGATCAATTTTGCCATTCGGAGTCAGGGGTAATGTCTCCATCAAGACAAACGCCGAAGGTACCATGTACTCTGGTAATTTTTCTTGCAAAAAGACTCGCAACCGAGGCACTAAATCAAGGCTGATACTAGTAACGAATGGTTGGTTGGCATACGCACTCCAAGGTTGAGCAGCCGCTGTGGGGGTGAGAAAATCAACTATCTGGCGTTCGGTAGTTGTCGATCGTTTGTGAAAAGCGACATCATAGGAGCCATCGACACCCAATCCAGACCAATTAATATCGACCTCATAAGCGAGATCTTTGCCAATTTGCCACAGTTGTTCTGGATCAATTCCCACTGGTGGCAGATCGAGTAAAGCTGCTTTTAACTCTGCTACTGTGCTGGGACAGTCGGTAGTAGCCAATAGATCGATCGCGGCCAACTCTTTGCTCAGTCGGGCATTGGGTATATTGGTAATCCCCATGAATTTTGGCTCTGGTGCCGAAAGTAACTGCATAATTTTCGCAAGCGACAAACCTTGTCGGTGCCAATCCAACCAGATCGGTGCATCAGGAGTAGAGATCGCCGCGCTCACATGCAGTACCACGTCATAACGGAAATCAACTAGTTCGCTGTGATGGACACCACGCTTGAGCTGAATTTCCACATGACTAATTTGCGGCAAGTGTTGTTGTAGTGCTGTGAAAAAAGCTGGATCGATGACTAGTTCTTTGTCCTGGGTGATGCGTTCTTGAATCCGTTGGCGTAATTGCGGCACCGATAAGGCATCGGCAGCTTGGTAGAGCTGTACGGATGTATGAAAAGCTGTCAATAATTGCAGACTGCGAACATCACCAATGAAAATGCGACCGCCAGGAGTGAGCTGCTGCACTGCATTTTCTACGACTTGAACTAGGTAATCGATGCTGGGGAAATACTGAATGACTGAATTGATCACGATCGTGTCAAACTGGCTAGTTTCAGAGACCTCGATCGCATCCGCTGCTCTTGACAATAGCGACACTCGATCCCAATTGGCATTACTCTGTGCTAAGACTTTCTCAACATAGTTAATTGCTTCGGTAGAAATATCTGTTCCCACATATTGAGTACAGTGGGGGGCGACCCGAAATAATAACATGCCCATACCGCAGCCAATTTCCAGCAACCGCTGAGGTTTGAGGGCGAGAATCCGATCGACAATCCGATCGACCCATTCCTGTACTGCTGCTTCGGCGATCGGTTGTCCAGTATAACTAGAACCCCAACCACTAAAATTAAAAGTGGGATCTTCAACTACTTCAGAATGACGGTAAGCAGTGCTCCAGACTTCCTGCCAATTGGTTGTAGCAGCTTGATGCTCTAGGGGAGAGTCGGCATTTTTTGATGCTTCGTGACTGGGTGTTGGATCGGTTAATTTGGGCGTAACATACGCCACCAAGCGTTGCTCGCCAACATTATCTTCGCGAACGGCAACAGCAGCCGCTGCCACATCTGGATGTTGACTAATCGCGGACTCAATATCACCCAGCTCGATCCGATAGCCGCGAATTTTCACCTGGTTATCGATTCTACCAATATACTGAATACTCCCATCTGGTAGTAAACGGGCTAGATCTCCAGTTTTGTAGAGACGAGCACCTCGTTTGGGACTAAAAGGGTCGGGAATAAATCGTTCGGCGGTCATTTCTAGCCGATTGAGATAGCCTCGCGCCAGTCCATCTCCCCCAAGATGAAGTTCTCCTGGTTGACCGATCTCCACTTGTTTGAGGACATCATCTTTGCGCTGACAATGTTGGTCGATCAGATAGATTTGAGTATTGGCGATCGGATAACCGATCGATATTGGATCGCTACCTGGCTTAACTTGAGCAACAGCCGACCAAATCGTAGTTTCGGTCGGCCCATACATGTTCCACAAGGAGCTACAACGCACTAGCAGTTGATCGGCTAGCTGCCGCGTCATGGCTTCCCCGCCACAGAGAATTTTGAGTTGTGGACTACCCCGCCAACCAGTCGCTAGTAGCAATCGCCAAGTAGCTGGGGTGGCTTGCATACATGTGGTGCCAGACGCGGCGATGATTTGTGCTAGCCGCGCTCCATCAGTAGCTATTTCCCTACTTACTAATACAATCTTGGCACCCACACTCAGGGGTAAAAATAATTCTAAAACGGCAATGTCAAATGAGATCGTTGTGACAGCCAATAGGGTATCTGCTGCGGTCAATCCAGGTGATTGGCGCATGGATTCCAGAAAATTGACTACTGCTCCGTGGAGTACCTGTACGCCCTTGGGATTGCCAGTAGAACCAGAGGTATAGATAGTGTAGGCAACGTTGTCAGCAGTTACTTCGCTCGATACACGATCCAGACTCTGTTGGTCGATCTCGACTCGATCGGCTTCCAGGACGACCACATGAGCCGATGTTTGCGGCAGTTTGGCTAGTTGGGCTTGCTCGCTCAATAAAATCGGTAACTCGGCATCTGCGATCATGAATGCTAACCGATCGGTTGGATAGCTAGGATCGAGTGGAATATAAGCTCCACCTGCTTTGAGCACAGCCAATAGAGCTACTACCATCTCGAGCGATCGTTCGATACAAATCCCCACGAGTGTCTCTGGTTTCACACCTAAAGATTGGAGATAATGTGCGAGTTGATTCGCTTTTTGGTTTAATTCTTGATAAGTTAATTGCTCACCTTTAAATGTGACGGCGATCGCATCAGGAGTCTGCACAGATTGACTCTCAAACATCTGATGAATTAAGCCACAAGACTGTGTAGTTGACATTGACTTTGCTCGCAAATAATATTTTTTATATCTATCTACAACCTTATTCACTCTCAGCGCGATCGAATCGGGATAGTTTTAGATGAATATTGCGAGGTAATCTGCTAGTCATTTTTTGAATACTATTAGCACTCCTAATATCGCCAACTCAGGTCAAAAATACCAACAAATAAAAAGATGTTGAAAATTATTTATTGATGATTGATTGCTAGTAGAACCAAACGTTCGGATGGTGATAAAGTTAGTGTGATCGAAGAATCTATAAAGATTTAGTTAAAGAACTATCTATTAAGGTGGCTGCATCACCTATTGTCTTGATTCTATCGCTATCCAAGAGAATCTTCGAGGCTGATCTCAAACTACTTTCCAAGTTCAAAGCGTTGCTAGGATTAAAGGCAACTATCTTATTTTCAGTAATATCTAAAGTGTAAATTTTAGAACGCTGATCTGCAATTTCTGCAACGCTTAATTCTAGCCATTTTGCCATCAACTCGTTAGCTTCTTGCTGATTGGCTTTGGCCAACTTACTACCTTGATCGATCGCGCGCAGATAAGCCAACACGTCATTGCGGCGTTCTGCAATTACTTTGCCATGAGCGACGATCGAGTTAGCGATAATATTAGTGCCTTTTGGCGAAAATAGTTGCTTAGCATCTTTCCGCACTTTGAGTGCTTTGGTAATAAACGGATCGTATGTTGCCACCGCATCGACTTTGCCCGCCATAAACGCCTTCGCCCCTTCTTCTGCTGTGAGCGAGACAATTTGAACATCTTTCTCTGTCAAGCCACCGCGCTTGAGAAATTCGCCGACAAACACCAGCTCGTAAGGGGTATTTTCTCGCGCAAATTTTTTACCTTTGAGATCTTCTGGTTTGAGGATCTTCTTGTTGCTCAAAATACCATCCACCTCACCAGAGTAATCTGTCACCATGATAATTTTGAGATTGGGCACTTTAGCAGTAAGTCCAAATAAATCGGCAGCTACAACGCCACCGATGTCCAGCTTCCCAGCTAATAGTGCCTCATTGATATCGGTAGGTGATTTGAACATTGTTTGTTCAACTTCAATCCCTTCTGCCTTAAACAGTTGCTTGAGATCGGCATAGTATAGTCCTTCCCATCCCAACCATGGCAAGAGACCTACTCTCAATGGTTTGAGACCTTTACTAGTGGCAGTATTAGTACTCGGATTATTGGTAGATTGAACACAACTACTAAAAATGCTGGTACCTAAAGTACCTAATCCAAATAGAGCAGATGATTTGATCAGAGTTCTTCTACGCATAATAATTTTGATGGTTTAGGATGAATATTTTTCAAGGGTTTATGATAATAATCTCAGCTTAGTAATCTAAAAATGTTATTTATCTATTGGAAATATTTAACAATATCATCAGACGATCGAAGTGCCATAACTAGTTATTTACGGACCAGTATTGTGGTTGCCACAAACTAGCAGGAACTAACTGATTTCGCATCATCACCATCGCCCCAGAACTGTTCTCCGTCAACAGATCGGTGGGTAATTCCTCCCGACTACTACTACCAATTGCTCGATCGATAATGATGCTAACATTTTCCAACTGCCCAGCCGCTTCACTGAGCCGTACCACCATCACTCGCTCTGGCACAGTGAACTGTGCTATTTCCAATAGGTGAGCGGCAGCAATCAACGGTGTGATCACACCGTTATAATTGGCAATGCCGACCAGTAAAGAATCGTAGAATGGTAAATTGAGAATTTGAGATCGATCGATCCGCAGAATTTCTGCCACCCAAGTTGCTGGAAACACGAGGGTTTGCCGATCGACCTGAGTTAAGATAAACCGATTGGCTAGTGATATTTGTTCGGCACTTGGCGGAGTTTGATCGGTAGCATTCATGAGACTTCCTGCGAAAGTCAGGGAATAGGGGATAGGGGGAACTATAGATAAAAAAGGTACTGAAAAAGATTATATTTTTACTTTTACAGGAGGTCTATGAATCAGGAGATGAGAGTTGGGAGTGGCTATGCGGGAATTTTGGCAAGAACTTGTTCGATACTTTCCCGACTGACTGGCTTGGGTAGATAGTCATTTGCCCCAGCTCGCTGAATGCCATAATTGATTTCTAGCGGTGTTTTCTTGCTGGAACAGAACACCACATGCTGGGCGGCAGTAGCAGGATTGAGTCGGACTGTCCGCAAAAACTTATACCCATCTTGTTCTGGCATCACAACATCTAAAAATACCGAATCGTATTTGCCAATCTCAACCGTGTTCAAAGCACCTGTAGCACTCTCGCAGCGATCGACATCATGTCCGAGGATCTCTAACATCGAAGCTAGAGCGTGTCTGTCTACCGAGCTATCATCAATAATTAAAAATTTCATAGTTTTTGGCTTAGATTGTGGGAATTTCGACTTTAGATGATGGATTCAGTAGTCGGGGAATCAACTCTTCAAGCTGAACTTGAAAATCACCAATTGCCGCCGTAGTGAGTGGTTTGGTCAGAAACTCACACCCACTCCACTGTGCCCGCCACTTATTGGAGAGCTTTTGTTCTCCAGTTAAGATGGCGAGGGGAATTGCTCGTAAATCTGGCTGTTGCCGGATCTGCTTGACCAACTCAAATCCAGAAATTTCTGGCATGCTAATATCGATGAAAATCACTGACGGCTTAACTTTAGCAATTGCCGCGATCGCGTTTTTCGCCTCCTGACAGGTTACGACGACATAGCCGAGAGCCGAAACCCAGTGATTAAATTGCGACAATAACACTGGCGAATCATCAATCACCATCACAGTTGCAACTGTATGTTTTTGGGGTGGTTTAAACTTGATCAAGCCAATTCTTGCCAATTTTGCAAACATCTGAGCGACTTCTAGGTTATCCTTGGCCATCTCTTCAGCGATCGAATTGAGCGTTTTGTCAGATTGCACCAGTGTGTCAATTCGCTGCTGCTGACTAGCTGGTAAATTGGCTTTCTCCATTGCCTCTCGATCGAGAATCGGACACAACTTCATCGACGGCACCTGTTGTCTCAATTGTGTCCATTGCAATTGTCGCTGTTCGGCTTCATCGAGCAGATCGATCGGACTAAAACCATTGACAGGGAATTGCTGTTCGATATCTTCAGCAATGAATTTTGCTGATCCACCACCCATTAATAAGTAGAGATCTAAATCGTTTAAAATTTTGGTTCGCAGAGCTTCGAGCAGTTGCAGTTCGGTGATGATGTTCGATTGCTTCATCATCACAAATAATTGGGAAGGAGTTAATTTTTCTTCCTGTGTCTTGCGCTTGAGTAACTCAAACTGGTGTTTGACAGAGCTACGAGTACGTGGGATATATCGATCCACAACTCTCAACAACATCTGTGATGACCAGACTCGACTACCCGCATAAATAATTTGACCGTTGAAGATCCCCAGATTCCAGTACAACGGCTGCGGCCGATCTGCTAGTCGATCGAATTGGTGTTGCCAATAACCTGTCGCACCACAATGAATATGCTCCAGCAGCTTTGCGGGTAGCTCTCTTGCTGGAAATGAAAATTGGGTGGCTGTGGCAATAAGTCGATTCATATATGTATTATTGACCTGTCCTTACTTCTAGCTTACCCATCCAGACACTCAATCTTTCATTCGGCTAAAAATTTATGACATCGCAATTGCCCAAAGCCTACTTTACGACAATTAATCATGTATAAATTGTTGATTGCCAACAAGTTTAATAGCCCCGACTTCTGTTTAGAAGTCGGGGCTATTAATGATTCAGCTTGGCAACTACAATACCTTACACCGATGGAGTGAGTACTGTGATTTCAGCAGCAATCTCCGAAAATAGTCGCTGCTGTAATTGGGCAAAACTGAGAAAGCCATTAGCAGCCCACTTCAAGATTGTGTCATTCGATTCGGGGCGATATTGTGCCAATAAATTTAGTGCATCTAGCGCGAACTGAAAATGATCGGCTTCGACACCAGCAGCGTTGTGCTTACCATGAACTACGATCCAGTACCAAGGACTCAACCGTTTGCCACCAATTTCTACTTGCTTACCTTTGAGCCAATCATCAAATCCGCTACCCCGATTAGTATAGCGAACTACCTTATCAATCAGGGAATACTCTCGATCGGCTAGCAACTCAGATCCGATATGAAAGCCTAAAGCAGTAACTAGAGCCTCAACATCGTCAATTTTCCCCTGATACCCATCGATCAGATCGGTAACGATCTCGTGCATCCAGTCTGGAGTTTGTGCAGCTTGATTGAGTTCGATATCGCTCAGGTTTGCATAGTCACCGATCGCATTTAATGTCGATTGAGCTAATGTCCGATGGGGTACTTGTGCTGCGCCCGCATCTGCATGTTCATCAACAGTAGCTGCGAATACTTTAGCCGCTATCTCCAAGCCTCGATCGGACTGATCCGCAACTGAGACTCCTTTTTGACGAAACAATTGATAAGAAATCCCGATCGAAGAGGCGAGTCGTGCCACCAAGCTGCCTGCATAGCTATTAAAGTACGCATATCGCTGCATGAAATAATATAGTTTCGTCGGATTTGTTGCGGCTAATTCGATCGTCTTTTCGATGTTGGCATCGTTCACCTGCCGATCGAATAAATCATGAAACATTTCAATCGTAAACTCTGTAACAGCAACTCTTTCTTGGACTAACATACAATAATAACCCCTATTTTGAAAATTGGTTTTCTATCTCAAAGTGTTTGATTTGGGCTGCTGCAATTAAAGATATTTAAAATAATGCTCGCAGCAAAGTTTCTGAAAAATACAGTTAAATTAATTAAAGCTTGCGAATCTTGAAAAGATGGTTTTCAATAACTCTCTAAGACTTTTGCATGTATCTTAACCTTTGTCAACAGTATGTTGAAAGTTAATTCAATCAAAATTACACATATAAAAGTCATGAGAGATTAAACGTGTCCAGTCCGAAAACACCTTGTATTTTCAATCCATTTTGGATAGTGAAAGCTCTGTAAAGGAAGGCTTTGCGCGTTTGCGTTCACATTAGAATTTACTTGAGAATGCTTATCTAATAATCAACGCAGATCAGCATTAATATATAAAAAGTCACAAACTTATTGTAAAAAATATCACCATTTCCGTGAATCAATATTCACAAATAATCGTAAGAAATATCTTAAGCGTTCAATCTAGTTATCTTAATTGATGAAACCTCGATAGATGAGATGGTATCCGAAAACATTATTTAATGATCGAGAGCCAAAAGATCGTAACTTATATGCTGCGTCACTATGCTATTTTTTTTCTTCATCAATTAGTTGGCAGAGCCGTTGCAGCAAGAGCATCGCAATTCAAAAAATCAAGCATCGGGATCTTCTTCTCGTCAGCCGCGAGATGATCGATTGACATGGTTGCTCGTTCCAAGCAACTAGGCTCAAGTGCAAAGATGGCATTTTTTACGAAAACAAGGTATGTATTAAGACTCTGCTCTACTTTCTATTCTCTGTGTGACTGATTTAACCTCAAATATTGATACGCTCTTGGCACCATTTCACCAATTCGGGGTGAATTTAGGACTGAGCCGTATCCAAGCTTTACTCGCGGCACTTGGCTATCCCCATCAGTCTGTGCCGATCCTTCATGTGGCGGGGACAAATGGCAAAGGTTCTGTATGTGCCTATCTCTCTAGTATCCTCAGTGCCGCAGGTTACAAAGTCGGTCGTTATACTTCTCCCCATTTGGTAGACTGGAACGAGCGAATCTGTATTAATAATCAGCCAATTAGTACCGACATCGCACTCACAATACTCGATCGAGTCATTGCCGCAATCGACCCTACAACACCCACCCCTACTCAGTTTGAAATTGTTACTGTGGCGATGTGGTTGTATTTTGCCGAGTCGCAAGTAGACATCGCCGTGATTGAGGTCGGATTGGGAGGTCGGCTGGATGCGACTAATGTCTGTGACCAGCCGTTAGCGACGATTATTACTTCGATCGATCTCGAACACTGGCAGCAACTCGGCGATACAATTGCCAAAATCGCTGCAGAAAAAGCAGGTATTCTCAAACCCGATTGCCCAGCAATTATCGGGACTCTACCTCCCGATGCGATAACTGTCGTAAAAGAGCGTGTCGCAGGTCTAAATTGCCCTACAACCTGGGTTAAACCTGCAATATCTGTACAACCACCATTAAGCAAAGATTCACTGCCTTGGGTCGAATTTGCTGGGATTAAATATCCCCTGGCTTTACTGGGTGAAATGCAATTAACCAATTCGGCGATTGCGATCGCCACGATTCAGGTCTTGCGTGAAACTGGATGGGAAATTAGCGATGCGGATATCGTCGCTGGGATGGCAAATACACAATGGTTAGGGCGAATCCAGTGGACAACTTGGCAAGGGCATAAATTATTGATTGATGGTGCCCACAATCCCGCTGCTGCGATCGCTTTGCGCCAGTATGTTGATACTTTGAACACCCCGATTAGCTGGGTGATGGGGATGCTCTCCACGAAATCACACCGAGAAATTTTTCAGGCATTACTCCGACCTGGCGATCGATTGTACCTTGTTCCTGTTCCAGACCACAGTTCCGCAGATCCAGCGACGCTTGCTGATTTAGCTCGACTTACCTGTAGTGATGAGCCGCTTGGAACAAGAATTGACACCTACACAGATCTCACCACAGCCTTAACCATCGCTATGACTCATGCTCATATCCATCAACCAGTTCTCTGTGGTTCTCTATATCTCCTCGGCTACTTCCTCAAGTTGGGATACATGGAGGAATACTCACATGTTGCTAGCACATAAGCAGTAGTAATAGCGTAGATCCTAGGGTACCCACGAGTTGTAGTAATAATAATATCTATGTATTGGTGCGAGATGTGAGAATAAACAAAGCCTAAAGTGTGGCTAAATAACTTAGGAGATCTGCCATTTCTTGCGGATTGGGCTGAAACTGGGGCATTGGCGGCGTATTTCCACTAGTCACTTGTTCGATGAGACTATGCGGAGACTTGCGCTTGGAGATTTCCCGCAGACTGGGGCCGACTCGCCCATCTGCGTATAGTCCATGACAACCGCTGCAATTAATCTGAAAGATGGCATGACCGAGTGTTGGATCGCCAGTTTTAGCTAACACGCTGTTAGTATAAGGGTTAGATTCTTGAAGTGAATGCCAACCAACGATCGCGCATAAACAGATCGACAAGCAAGCCATCAAGATCGATCCGCGCTGTTGCCACGATGTTTGCCTGAGTTTAGGTAGTCGGATATCCAAGACGTGCCTGCTGTAAATTAACTTAAATTAAGGACTGTAAAAATGCAGGTCTGTCATTCAAGGCGTACCTCCATAGTTAATAGTGTATCTACAAATCTCAGATTTGCGATACATTTCTTAAATATATTGAGATTTTTCTCCCATTGTAAAGTTTTGTAGATAGACTTACATCTTGCACCAATACATAAAGACTAGTGCAAGCAGAGATCCGAGGGTACCCTTGATCTAGGCCAAGCAATAGTATTTTTAAACTGTCTTGACGCGCTAAACCCTCGGGAAACCCTACGTATGGCGCGTCGCTGGTGCAAGATGTGAGTAAATACAATGTTCTTATCCTGATCTATCAAGACAATCAAGGGACTTAGACTCTTCATCTATCCCTCGCATCATCGATGCTCGTCCGAATCGGCAGGTAAAAACGAATATCTTGCACCAATACCCCTAAACCCGATACGCTAGAGGAAACTATTTTAACTAATTACGGAGTCTCAACGTGGTAGAACCTTTACTGGCTGGAATTGTCCTTGGTTTAGTTTTCATTACTCTTAGCGGTTTGTTTGTTGCGGCGTACATGCAGTACAAGCGCGGCAATCAACTCGGTTTGTAAGATCGGGGATAGCGATTCGCGCTCGTCGGGTTTCCCCCTTGGTGACAAGTTAGGGTGCGAGTGCAGTTGTCAAGAAGGTTTGAGCGGATGGCTCAAAGAAAAATTGCCCTTCCCGGTTTATTCGCTCTGGGAAGGGATCGATAATCAATTTTTTGAATGGCTTGCGAATAGATTTAACAATTCCCAAATCTCTATTTTCGGGACTCGACTGTAAATGATGCTTTGTTATTTAGTCGAGTAATGAAGTGAGCATCACGCGAGGGTTCGTTGTTGCCAAAACTGATAATGACAAAAGCCTCTATCCAACAAGATTAATGTCCAGGGCTTAACTAAGTTGAGGATATCTGACTCAAACTTCGTTCTACAATCAAAATCTAGACTTTTTTCCAAACTCGCCGTGATTAATCTCCAACCCTTCGATCGTCATCAAAGTTTAACAGTCAACCCTCCAGCTACGGGGATATCTCTTCAGGGTACATTACAGATTCCTGGAGATAAATCGATTTCCCATCGAGCTTTGATGCTGGGAGCTTTGGCTGAGGGTGAGACGACGATTCAGGGCTTGTTACTAGGCGAAGATCCCCGCAGTACAGCGGCTTGTTTCACAGCGATGGGAGCGCAGATTTCAGATCTAAATACTGAGCTGGTAACAGTTACCGGAATTGGCTTAGGACAGATTCAGGAACCTGTAAATATTCTTGATGCGGGAAATTCAGGGACAACGATGCGGCTGATGTTGGGGATTTTAGCATCACATCCCGATCGATTCTTTACTGTAACTGGTGATGACTCCTTGCGATCGCGTCCAATGTCCCGAGTCGTCACACCCCTAGCGGAGATGGGAGCGCAGATTTGGGGGCGCAAGGGTAATTCCCTGGCACCTCTAGCCGTGCGGGGACAAGCATTACAACCAATTCACTATCATTCGCCGATCGCCTCAGCCCAGGTGAAGTCAGCAATTTTACTTGCTGGATTGATGACATATGGGCGGACAACGGTCACTGAACCTGCGTTGTCGAGGGATCACTCCGAACGGATGTTGCGTGCGTTTGGGGCGCATATAGATGTCGATCCAGAGACGCATAGTGCGACAGTTACAGGTTATCCCACCCTCAGAGGACAACAGGTAATTGTCCCTGGAGATATTAGTTCGGCAGCATTTTGGTTAGTGGCGGGTGCGATTGTACCTGGATCGGAGTTGTATATTGAGAATGTCGGGGTCAATCCAACTCGGACAGGAATTTTGGTGGCATTAGAATTAATGGGTGCTGATATTACGCTCGAAAATCAACGGGAAGTTGCCGGAGAACCCGTAGCAGATCTGCGAGTAAAACATGGCAAATTAAAGGCTTGTGAAATTAGTGGCGATTTGATCCCCAGACTAATCGATGAAATCCCAATTTTAGCGGTAGCGGCGATATTTGCCCAAGGGACGACAATAATTAGAGATGCTGAAGAATTGAGAGTCAAAGAGAGCGATCGACTAAAAGTAATGGCATCTGAATTGACTAAAATGGGTGCCAAAATTACCGAATTACCAGATGGTTTGGAAATTACTGGTGGGGGATCGTTAATCGGAGCTGAGTTGGATAGTTATACTGATCATCGGATTGCCATGAGTCTTGCGATCGCTGCTATTATGGCAACTGGGAAAACTACGATCCACCGCGCTGAAGCTGCCTCTATTTCCTATCCAACATTCTTCGATTCGCTACGCAGTATCGTTAAATAAGTTGAAAATTAAGTTAATTTTTTCAATTCAAAATATCCGATTTCTTCAGTAAATCGGATATTTATTTTAACAATTTTGGTGATTACGACACCTTATGATTGAGTAGCAAAAACTTGTCTGTATTGCTTGAATTTACGACGAATAAAACGTAAAAATATCAACCATTTCTGAGCTGGTGGATCGAAAAATGTGAAAACATCACCAAAGGCAGCAAAGGCATTGCGATGGTGTTCCCAATGACGTTCAGGGGTAGTAATCAATAACAGCTTGCAGATAAATTTGATCGATTTAGGCGTTTGCCATTCAAGGATCGAAACATGTCTCCACACCACATGAAATTCGCCAAATAACAGTCCGATCGAAGTACCAACTGGAGACAGTTGCCACAACCACGGGGTAAAGATAAAATAAGGGATGGCACCGAGAATTCCATCAATCAACACTAATGGTTTCCTAGTCAGAACAGCATAATGAAGGAAGCTCCGGTTTTTGCCGTGATGGACGAGCGTATGAAACTTTCCAAATACGTGTTCGGGTACGTGATATAAAAATGTCGAGAAGAAGTCTCCGAGCAGAAGTAAAAGCCAAGCCGCGACAATTGCTTTGATGATTTCCATAACAAATCCTCAACACCGATCGCATCGTATAAGATGGAGTTAAAGAGTGGTTTATATTGAGGTTAAGATCGGAATTTTCTAAATTAAAAACGGCTACTTTTTCTAGGGTAAAAATCAAATGTAATTTGGTCAGAGCAAGAAATTAATCTCAATCAGCATCTCTAAATTCTAGTCCTGAAAATTCTGCTGATTTTTAAAATATCCATGCATAGAAATAATCGATCGGGGTTGGGATACCGATCGATTATTTGCAGATATTTTTATTTGGTGAAATAACGATGCAATCTTCAGCGCACCAATCGTGATGGCAATCTGTCTAACCGTAATAAATCATCGTAACTTTCTCGTTGGATGATGATATTTGCCTCACCATGATTGACTAGTACAGCCGCTGGACGAGTAATCCGATTATAGTTCGATGACATACTATAGTTATAAGCCCCAGTAGCGGGAACAACTAAGATATCTCCAGGGACAGAGGTGGCAATTTGAGCATCTTTAATCAAGATATCACCTGATTCGCAGTGCTTTCCGGCGATCGTCACAGTTTCGCTCATTGGCGCGGACATTTTATTGGCAATCATTGCCCGATATTGAGATTGATAAGTAATCGGGCGGGGATTGTCGGACATTCCACCATCGATGCTGATGTAGGTACGAATTCCTGGTACGGTTTTATTGCCGCCGATAGTATAGGCGGTGACACAACTGCTGCCAATCAGCGAACGTCCAGGTTCTGATAATACCCGAGGATAGGCGACTCCATGTTCGTCACAGGCGATTTTCAGGGCAGTAGCGACGTTTTTTACCCACTCGTCAATGCTCTGCGGATCGTCGGCTTCGGTGTATTTGATGCCCAAACCACCGCCGACATTAATTTCGCTAATGGGTAAGCCGTGACTGAGGGCGAGTTTGTACCATTCCACCATCACGCCAGCCAAATCTTGGTGCGGCTGTTGTTCAAAGATTTGGGAACCGATATGGGCATGAACGCCGATACAGGTAATATCTGGCTGTTTGCTCAACCAGGTGAAGACTTCATCGAGTTGGTTGGGATCGAAACCAAATTTACTATCTAAATGTCCGGTGCGAATATATTCATGGGTGTGACACTCAATTCCTGGTGTAAGCCGAATCATCACGGGGACGTTTTTACCTGCGGCACTGGCAATCCTAGCGATGTGTTCGAGTTCAAGCCAATTGTCAGCAATAATCCTACAATCTTTGGAGATTGCCAGTTCTAGTTCGGCGACTGATTTATTATTACCGTGGAAGTAGATTTTATCCGCACTTACCCCAGCTTTAATCGCAGTGATAATTTCACCACCAGATACCACATCAATACCTAGTCCTTCGCTACCCGCGATCGCGCATACAGCCAGACAACTCCATGCTTTAGACGCATATATTACCAGAGATTCACCTGGATAATATTTCTGCCACCCATCCCGATACTGTTGACAAGCGGTACGAACAGATTGCTCGTCGAGAATATAGAGCGGCGAACCAAATTGCTGGACTAACTCGGTGACATCACAGCCACCAACTTCAAGACAGTCTCGATCGTTAACTTTGGCCGTGAGTGGGAGAATGTGTTGATTGGGCGATGCGTCAGGAGTAGACGTGGGCAAGTACTGGCGGCTGGTGGGATGGGTGGCGGAGATCGATACCATTAGGTTGTGGGAGCTAGAATCTGGATGATTAAATTATAATGGAAGGACGATCGCTGTCGCAGAGGGCAATCTGGTTGGTTAGGCGGCTGGCGACAGCGGAAGTGCTACTTTCATGAGTCGAGTCTACGGAAAAATTAGGTTTCAGCCATTTTATTTTTAAAAACTGTCAGGTTTCAGCTTGAGGCTCGATCGATCTGTAGTGATTCAGATCAACCTAACTTAGCTCGAACGACCATCGCGGTAATATTATCATGACCGTTGTATTCGTTGGCAAAATCAATTAATCGATCGACCCCTTGTTGGAGATTGGAATTAGGTGACAGCAGCGGTGCAACATTAGTCAACCAATAATTTTCCAGCAGTTGATTGTCAGTTAAACCATCAGAAGCCAGCAGAATCAGTGTATCCTCCTGCAATTCAAAAAATCTAATATCAGGCGCGATATAATTGCGATCGCGTGGCCCGATGGCCTGAGTCAATTGATAAGAATCAGGACGACCATAGGCAATATCTGGATCGACTCCACGTAAAATTTGTTGTTGCCCGACTTCATGATCGAGGGTGAGTTGAATCAAACCCTGAGTAGGTGTAATCCCATAGCATCTGGAGTCACCAACATGAGCGACAGCAATATCTCGATTTTGAATCAGCACCAGCACTAAAGTAGTACCCATCCGACCACTCCCATGTGCTGAATTCTGTTGATTGATTTCAAATACCGCTTCATTCGCCGCCACAATCCCTTCACGGATCGTTTGCTCATCGGGGAGAGTGTCAACCCAGCGGGTAGCGAAATAGTCTCTTAATAAATCTACGGTCATCGAGCTGGCTATTTCTCCACCAGCATGTCCCCCCATCCCATCACAGAGAATATACAAACCCTGAGCGGAGATACTTTTGCCTTTGGGACTATCTTGACGATCGATCCGACTGACAATCCCAAAGCAATCTTCATTATGGTCGCGTTTTTTACCTGTATGAGTAGCCGCAGCTTCTTCCAAATCGAGTAATTTTTGGGCTAAAGCAAGCGTTGGCGCATCTTGGTAACTACTACTTAAATCGGCGGAGGTATTAGATTGTAGCGGCGCGCTGAGTTGCTTTGGTTCTAGCTCATAAGCAATTTGCTGAAGTCGAGATCGCACTTCTTCCACTCGGACTACTTCGCCGCTGTGCATTGCTTGCAGCAGGTTTGCCAAAGATGGTGAAGGTATTTGGTTCGATTCGGCAGCCGTGATGACCACAGATCGATCGAACAAACTTTTCCACATCCGGGCTAAATCGGCAAGCTGGAGTTTGCCAGCCTCTGTTGCCGAACTTTCTGCCAGCAGCGAGGCTCCGCTAACAACTGGCTCTGGATATAGCCGTTGAAAGCAGATCCGCGCATCTTCATCTAGCAGTAAATTGGAAATTTCCAATAAGCTTTGACGCATTTGCCACGGTTCGAGTGCTACCCAGAGCTTGAGGGTATAGTCTAGCCAGTAAATCACTTGTGAGGAGGGAATTTGAGGATCGTTCCAACGATCTGCCAGGAGTGTCCAATCATGACGATCCTCAACGATCGTTACTGTCTTGCCCTCATGATTCCAAGTGTCGCGAATAGTCGGAATTGTCCCTGGTAAACTTACTTGGAGCGCAATGTATGCCTGAGCTACCTTCGGAATGCCATGACTATTCCAAAATTGCCATTGTCGATGTTGTCCCGGTGTTTGGATTGCCGGAGGCGTTGGCACAGTCTCATCTTGCGGCTCTCCAACGGCATCGGTATCGGTATCAGTATCTAATGTGACGGGTTGTTGATCCATCAATATCTCCAAGGGGGAATTACAGAAAGGTTGACAGTCGATTACCCGGAATTGGCTGGAATCACTCGGCGTTAATAATTGAATGACGACAGGATCGAGCAATCTATAGTGGCACTGAGGATCGAGATAGATAGTAGCTACTAGTGTTTCGTCATCTGTAATGTCATCATTGGGTGTAAACTCAACG
The DNA here is from genome assembly GCA_025358725.1 of Chamaesiphon sp. GL140_3_metabinner_129_sub. GTDB lineage: Bacteria > Cyanobacteriota > Cyanobacteriia > Cyanobacteriales > Chamaesiphonaceae > Chamaesiphon. The sequence goes on along the minus strand of JANYIT010000253.1, from coordinate 15,076 downwards.
GGTGCCACTAAGGATAAGTTGTTTGGGCTACGGTTGGTTAGTAGTGGTTTTGATATATTCCCCTTACTAGTCTCTGAAATAGCATTGGTTGTGACCAGTGCTGTTTGATCCGTTACAGTCTCAATTTTTGCGGTGTTAACAGTGATGGGCAGATCCCACGGGCTGGGATCGAGTTCCATTGAACGATCGATCTCACCGACATTGAGATTGAGTTCTGTGGAGATCTGTGACTGTTCAGAGTGATCGAGCAGTGGATACTCTTCTAGCTCATTTGGATCGCCGACTAATCCAGCGACAGCAATTACGTCGTTAGTTGCCTTGTCTGCTGTCAGTTCGATAATCGCCCACCAGTAACTACCGCCAATCGATTGGCATTGTGGACAATTCTCAGTATCAAGTTTGACATCACCACCGCAACTATGACAGACACGGTGCTTCAGCGATCGACCACAATCTTGACAAAAATTGTGGTGTTGGGGATTTACTGATTGACAGTAGGGACAGGTAATCATAACGGTAGATGACAACAGAGCGCAGAATAATTATGATGAGCAGTCAGACAGATGCAGGTGTCTGAATTAAATCTAGTTTGCCATGTGTCAGTCTCGGATTGATGTAATCAAAAATAAATATTCTACTATCTATATTTCCCATTTGCTCGACTCAAATTCACAAAGAGTCTCTACATTCAACGGGAGATCGTCGTGATCAGATTTCCAATCCCAGTTCATCATTGGTTAAGAACCTTGTTTCGAGAAAAGCGATTGTTTCCTTGATACCAGGATTGCCCCGAGCCTTACCTGTCAAACCTGTCGCCAGAATTAGCCCACAATAACCCTTAGTTTTTTTGCTCCGGTGGTTCCACTTTTTCCGAGCTTCCGTATGTACCGCACTGTCATTGTAAAACTCACCAAATAGCTGCATTTCACCATCGGCTAGTTGCAAAATCCCCAAGTCAAAACTAATCCCCTCGTCTGGATCTGATCCCGAATGGAAGCCAATGCCCTGTAAACCTCCAGCTTGTTGGATTCGCTCGACAATTTCTTGTGCTTTAGGGCGAGTAGTTTGGATCAGAATAATTGGCAATCCATCCCCGGCTGCGTTGACTTGACTAGGTTGATGATAAATCGGTGCTAGTCGAATTGCCTCCACTCGCTCCCAGGGCATCACGCCCAAACTGATAAACGATCGATCGGGAATCAAGTCCTCCCGCAGTTGGATTGCCAATGGATCGAATTCATCGTCATCTTCACCCATTGCCAGATGCATCTTGAGCAACTCTCGGGAGAGTTCGGGGAGTGTCTCAACCGTCACTTGCTCGATCTGATTGGTATCGGGGAGCATCACCTTGATGCGTTTAGTCAGATTGGGTAGATCGTCTGCTTGTAATTGCTTGCGAAAAGCCGTTATAAACTCCTTGAGCGCAGTTAATGCTACTTGAGTCGCGATCGCTTCTTCCTCGTACAAGAAGGGGCGCATACCCTCCATGGGATGAATGTTGCCAAAGTTCGGCTCGATCGATGTTGCCGCTAGAGTACCCAGATCGTTTTCCAAATCTGGTGTAATTGCATCAAAAGTCACAAAAATACAATCTTGAGATAGAAACGCTGATTCCATCTGGAGCGATTCATCTTCATTGAGAGCCATTGCCCGAAATCGTTGGAGAGATTCTGCCGAGCGATAGAGCAGTATCCCGTACTCCAATCCCAACATCCCCATCACCGAGACATAAAATTTCTGGATGTCCCACCGATCTAACTCGATCGAGATTGCCTCATAATCAGCTAGCATTGACCACGGAGCCAAATCCCAAATCTCTCTAGCTGTCGTTTTGAGCAAATCTTGGTACTTGCGGGGTAATTTGGGGGTGCGAGTACCAGCCATATCCGTAAAGCGATTGAATAATTCATCGACGATCGGCAATTCGGCGACATAATCAACGATGATATCCAAGTTCTGCAACACGCCCCTGAGATAAAATTGTAATTGTCGATCGCGGACAATAATTTTTTGGGGACGGGCTGGCTGCGACGGAGCTTGAGGTGCTTCCATCGCCTTGATTAGTGCCCTGACAATCGCTTCTGTGCCCATCGTGGCATTCACAACTTCCATCGATCGAACTACACATTCCACCCCATCCACCCAGACGATCAATTCTCGCCGTTGGTTGTGCAGATCCACGGGAAAATCATCGTCTTCTAACTCCAATTCTGCCACCAATCGCGCCACATGTCGTCGATCCCCCTCCCACACATTGGGCAGTTGAGGGAGTTGTAGCAGCCGTCGTTGAGTGGAAGGACTAATCGCCGTCATAATCAAATTACGCTTGGGAATCGAACTTAAATGGGATGATAAGATTAAGACTAAGCTAGCATCTGGAGCAAACGCAGCTTGCCGACAGCCGACAACAGCATGTAGCTATCTATGTTTATCTTAGATCGCCTGAAATTTATAGGTGGAATATATATTTATTATTTTAGGTAGGAATACCCGTGACTCTGATTTTATCAGATCGAGCCGAGAATACCCCTGCTCACCCTAGCCGAGCAATCAACAGTTAACATAGATTTAGGTTTGAATTTGTTTGGATCTGAAATTTTGTGATCGATCGTTCATCAGGAGTTTATCCGACTATGACTGAAGTAATTACCCCCACCAAACCCAGCATCCAAATGACCGACAATGCTCAAGCGCATGTGCTGGCATTGCGAGAAAAGCAAGGTAAAGATCTCTGCTTGCGCGTTGGTGTCCGCCAAGGCGGTTGTTCGGGGATGTCCTATGTGATGGATTTTGAAGATCCCAGTGAAATTCGTGCAGATGATGAAGTCTGCGATTATGGCGGTTTTAAACTAGTCTGCGATCGCAAAAGTATGCTATATGTCTATGGTCTCGTGCTCGACTACAGTGATGCGATGATTGGCGGTGGCTTCCAATTCACCAACCCCAATGCCGCTCAAAGCTGTGGTTGTGGTAAATCTTTTGCAGTTTAAGAAGGCTTTGGGTATTAGGCTTTAGGCTTTAGGGACAGAAATAATTCCATACCTAACGTCTAACACCTAACACCTAATATCTAACACCTAACACCTATTTCATGACTGAAACAACAACTCTCTCTCCTGCTGAATTATTTGATAATGCAATTAAAGATTATCAAGCTGGTGAAAGTCCGGCTAAACTCATACCTATTTTCATTGATGTTTGTAATCGATCGCCAAAACTTGATAGTGCCTGGACATGTTTGTCCTGGTTATATTTACTCGATAATAAACCGCAGTTAGCGATTAAAGCTGCCCAAAGATCGATGAAAATTGATCCTTTTGATGCTCAAACGCGCATCAATCTCGCAGCGGGAATGTTAGAAACTAAAACCTCTGGCGTTCGAGAACATATTGAAATGGCTAAAAGTCTGGTTGAAGCTGCGCCTGAAGTCCACGAACAAGTAGTCGCAAATTTCAAAGATGGATTCGCTCGTAAACCCGACTGGGCAAGTCTCAAACGAATCGAAAAGTTAATATTTGAAGACTAGCACTTTGTTAAAGACTAGAACTTCAACAGATACCCGAACTCTCTAAGAGTTCGGGTATCTGTCCATCTCATTATCTATACGAGTTATTAATTTATAATTAACAGTTCGTTATTTTTAAAAATGTTAAATACTAAAACTCAATTAATCGGTTTAAAAGCCGATCGATTTCGTCATCCGCTAGACTTAGAAGCGACAACTAATCTGCGCCGACTACCTGGATTGGATCTGTTAGTGCGAAATTTATTAGATGGAATAACTGAAGACTTTTTATACTTAAATAATATTGCGGCAAGCGTTCTCATTGGCGAACAGCAACTCCCGCATATTTATCAATTATTAATCGAAGCCTGTCAGATTCTCGATTTAGAAGTCCCGCAACTTTATCTCAAGCAGCACCCAGCCCCAAATGCTTATACGATGGCAGTGCGGGGTAAAAAACCGTTTATCGTCGTCCATACCTCCCTCGTAGATCTCCTCACCCCTGAAGAACTTCAAGCCGTCATCGCCCATGAATTGGGGCATCTCAAATGCGAACATGGAGTCTACCTGACCCTCGCAAATTTAATCGTCCTGGTAACAGGTGGATTAGTTCCAGGCATCGGTAACTCGATCGCCCAAAATCTTCAAGCTCAAATGCTGAAATGGCTGCGCTGTGCCGAGTTTAGTTGCGATCGAGCTGCTTTACTTGTTAGCCAAGACCCCAAAACCGTGATTTCTGTCTTGATGAAACTCTCTGGTGGTTCTCCCCTGCTCGCACCATTGCTGAATGTCGATGCTTTTCTAGCGCAGGCTCGTGCCTACGAAGAGATTGGCAATACCGATTTTGGCAAAATGCTCACGGCTAGCCAAACTGAACAACTCAGCCATCCTGTCCCCGTCTTGCGGGCAAAGGAGATCGATCTCTGGGCACAAACTGCCAATTATCAATGTTTGCTAAATAACCCAACTATGCGCTATGATAAGCAAGCTATAAATAAGGGCGACTGGCGGAATTGGTAGACGCAGTTGACTCAAAATCATCCGCGCAAGCGTGTCGGTTCGAGTCCGACGTTGCCCATAGCATTAAATTACCAAAATAATACCTAAATTTTACCAGATTGAGGTATTCCAGAAACCCGACTTCTTGAAGAAGTCGGGTTTCTTTGTCTGGGTATTGTTTTGGGCAGAAAACTGGCAGTCAGGTTTGTTAAGGAATTATTCGATCCTACTCTCACCATCTGGGGATCGCATATAGTGTCTAGAAGGTGTGGTTGCTAAGGTCTAGAAACTAGTAGCAAAGCGTCAAAATAGCTACCTACGGGAAAACAGGAGAGAATCGCCATCATAATTTTTTGATTAACAATCGTACTCATCCGCGCGATCGGTGCGCTAGCGAATTGCGACAATCCTTCAAATTCTAGACCTGTTAACAGCCGAATTTTCGATCGCCACTAATTATATTAATTAATCTATTGGGCATACCCCGATTTTACTGCCTATGACTAACTTTCCTTGGCTGACGACGATTATTTTATTTCCCGTGCTCGCTTCCCTAGCGATTCCTATCATTCCAGACAAAAACGGTCGGACAGTTCGCTGGTATGCTCTGATCGTGGGATTGATTGATTTTGTCCTAATTGTTTATACATTTGCGAATCACTATGACATTCATACCGACCAGTTACAATTGGTCGAGAGTTATAGTTGGATTCCACAACTAGATCTCAAATGGTCTGTTGGGGTAGATGGACTTTCGATGCCATTAGTCTTGCTCACAGGTTTTGTGAGTACGCTGGCAATTTTAGCAGCTTGGCCGATTACCTTCAAGCCAAAATTATTTTACTTTCTAATGTTGGTAATGTACGGCGGACAAATTGCCGTCTTTGCCGTTCAGGATATGTTGCTATTTTTCCTCGTCTGGGAACTGGAGCTTTTACCTGTTTATTTGTTCCTGTCAATTTGGGGCGGTAAGAAGCGATTATATGCTTCGACTAAATTCATCCTCTATACCGCTGGTGGCTCCTTATTTATCCTGGTAGCCGCCTTAGCGATGGGATTTTATGGCGATACAATTACCTTTGATATGCGGGCATTGGCGGCGAAAGATTATACTCACAATTTTCAGCTATTCATGTATGCAGGGTTATTGATCGCCTACGGGGTAAAATTACCGATTATCCCCCTCCATACCTGGCTCCCCGATGCACATGGCGAAGCAACAGCACCCGTCCACATGTTGCTAGCAGGGGTATTGCTGAAGATGGGTGGTTATGCCCTAATTCGGATGAATGCTGGTATGTTGCCTGAAGCTCATGCCACCTTTGCACCATTGCTGATCGTGTTGGGGGTAGTGAATATTGTTTACGCTGCATTAACTTCTTTTGCTCAACGAAATCTCAAAAGAAAGATTGCTTATTCTTCAATTTCGCACATGGGATTTGTCCTAATTGGGATTGCCTCCTTTACCGACTTAGGGATGAGTGGTGCAGTATTGCAAATGGTCTCGCACGGCTTAATTGGCGCGAGTTTATTTTTCCTGGTTGGAGCTACTTACGATCGAACCCATACCCTGATGCTAGATGAGATGGGCGGTGTCGGTCAAAAGATGAAGAAGATCTTTGCGATGTTTATCGCCTGTTCAATGGCATCCCTCGCATTACCAGGGATGAGCGGCTTCGTGGCTGAATTGATGGTATTTGTCGGCTTTGCCACTAGCGATGCTTACAATCTCCAGTTTAAAGTGATCATGGTCTTAATCGCCGCGATCGGTGTCGTCCTGACCCCGATTTATTTGCTCTCGATGCTGCGGGAAATCTTCTACGGTGCCGAAAATAAAGAGTTAGTCGAACATGAAGAGCTAATCGATGCCGAACCTAGAGAGGTATTTATTATTGCCTGTCTACTGGTACCGATTATCGGTGTGGGCTTCTATCCCAAACTCCTCACCCAGATTTATGATGCCACAACTACCACATTAACCGCTCGATTGCGGGATGCTGTCCCCACGATTGTCGCACACAGACAGTCCACTCCAGTAGCTCTGGGCGAGTTCCTCAATGCACCCAAAATTATTGATTAATTCAACCCATCGTTAATTAAAAAAGCTCTCATATATGAGAGCTTTTTTTTAATTAACTATCATGTATTTATGATATGATTCTATACTTGTATCTTTAGATCGTCGGGATGTAGCGCAGCTTGGTAGCGCACTGCTTTCGGGAAGCAGGGGTCGGAGGTTCAAATCCTCTCATCCCGACTAGGGGAAAAACAGCATTAGAAAAGGGTTTCGGCAAGGTCTACGCGACTTTGTTGGAATCTTTTTTGTTGTCTTATTGACAATGAAAGGGTGGTTAGGGGTGTTTAGACATGACAGTTTTACCCCTATTTTTACCCCTATGAAAATCACGATCGAGAAGCATCAGCATAAATTACGGTTGCGCTGGACTTGTCCAGAGACGGGCAGGCGGAAGAATTTATCTTTAGGTGTGGAGGACTCAACGACTGGCAGAGCTTTTGCATCCACAATCAAAGATCGAATAGAGAATGATACCAAACATGGTTACTACGATTCGACTCTGGTTAAATACCGACCCAAGACCATCGGGAAGAATGCTAGCGAGATAACCACTGTCGAGTTATTAGATCGTTTCACTAAGTACCAGCAGAAGCATGGAGGATTGAGCAAAGCCTCGATCGATACTCGCTATAAGTATCTGTTGACGATGCTAGAGAAGCATCTGAACATCCCTGCGGCTGATATCGATCGAAAGACGATCGATGGATTTGTGCTGGTATGCCGAAAAATTAAGCCAGATACCGCCAAACAGCGAATATGGCTCCTTAAAGCCGCGTGGGATTGGGGACGGGATAAGTTTCAATTACCCGATTTAAACCCGTGGGAGGGGATAGCAGAGCGGTTTAAGTCTATCCCTGTGCAACCCGTCCCCGCATTCAGTCAGGATGAAGTCAAGAAAATTCTCGATGGCTTCCGCGCTAGTCCCTACTACGCCAACTATCTCGATTACGTTCGGTTTCGGCTGTCGATGGCGACCAGACCGCAGGAAGTTCGAGATCTGAAGTGGAAACATATATCGGCTGATTTTGGTTCGATCTGGTTCTCTAGCAACAAGACTAAAAAGGGGCGGACTGTGCCTTTAGACCATTCGATCGCTTCAATGCTCAGTACCAGACAAGAACGCCTCAAACCAGTCTCGGATGATGAACTAGTATTCACTAGCCGCGAAGGTTTACCCATCGATAACGGTAATTTTAGGCGGTTGTGGGGAAAAGTATTAGCAGATGTGGGAGTAGCTTATCGCAAGCCCTACACCACCAGGAAGACATCAATTAGGCATTCATTACTTAGTGGTGCCAATTACATCGAAGTGGCAGCAGCAGCAGGTCATGACGCTCATACAATGCACAAATACTATGGTGACTCTATTCAACAGGATAGCGTCCTCAAGTCGTTTGAATAATAAAATACTCAGAGTTAATTAAGTCGATTAACGCTAGGAAAAAACTATAATTTCTTGACTATCATTATGACTCGTTTCATCCCCAAGCTAATATCAGAAAATGGCTGGAATCTTTTTGTTTTTGACCCATCCCTCATTAGCGACGATTACCAAGACAAAAAGATTACCATTTTTCCAGATCAGTCAGCTCTAATGGAGCTGCTTTATCCATGGCATAGAGGAATACCACCCGAATATCTATTAGAAAAATACATCACTCCACCAGAAAATCTCGATGTAGAATCTACTCGTGTCTTGCAAAGACATAGTAATTATGCTGTGCAAAAGATTTTACTACATTACCAAAATCCTTCACATGGATTGATAACGCATGGGGAATTACTAAGAAAATTTTTCTCGCAAAATTCACAGATTTATGAATATTATGAGTTCTATTTACTAATCAAGCTATATTTTGAAATGATGTGTCCTATCCCTTTTGATCGTAGTTCTTTACCACCAATGTCCAGACACATAGCCGATCAATGGGAATCAATTCGCGAGGGTAAGGGATTAGTTAAAAGTGGTTATGAGAAATTAGATAAAGAGCTAGATTTGATTACAGGAATCGAAGATAAAATCAAAAATTACAAACAGAATGTATTGAAATCAAGGTTTGCTTGGTACGAATTTGCTGATAAAAGCACAGCAGGAATGCTCTATCATTTCTGGCTGTCAGAGGAAGGCAGGGAATCGATTCAACTACTTGGGAAAGAGAGTGAAGCTACTTTTGCGGAAAGTACTAAACACAAAAATGATAGAACAAGAGCTGCAAAAGATAGTAACAAACTTAGTCCGATATTTTATGGTGATTTCAAGCTTTGTCAATGTTGGTTCTGCGGGAAGTTCTATGAATTGCCGAAAGGGAAGGCTAATAACTATTCTCGCTATTGTACCGATAAGAAATGCAAGCAAAATCACAAAAACTGGATAACAGCTTTGGAAAGACAAGGGAAGTCCCCCGACAGTCTTGGTCTGAGCATAAAAACCAGAGGAAAGACCTAGATCTCTGCTGGCAGATCTTGAAATTAGCCGCAGAACTCCACAGACTTTTCGCAGCTTCCGCGAGTTAATGGAGATAAGCTCTTTTCCACCCTGTCTAGTGCCTATCTCTCCTATCCCAACGCTACCAACCAACTGCAAAATGACACACAGAATCAAGCGTCCTTTGTTGACATGGGAATGTGTCCCGACCCGTGAAATGTGCCTTTGTGCCGGAGTATCAACTGATACTCTCAAGAACTGGAGGGTTAATGAACTCCTGACCCGTGGGATTTATTGGCATAATCTGCCAGACTCTCCCAATATCGTTTGGGTGAAGGATCTGGTTCGAGACTACATAGTCAATGGCAACTCTCCGGCTCACCAAAGGGCGATCGAGAAATATTTAGCCAGTCTACCGAGTTCTGATGAGTATAAACACACGGCGGCAAACCACAAAAAAATATCATTGTAGGAGGATCTAAAAATCACTAATCAATCTCATCTCGTGTTTTTCGTTGCTGAGAGCCGATAAATTTCGATATTAACGAGACTTGCTACTCTACCCCAAGCTGCAAAGGCAACAAAAAATCGCTCCCTGGGAGAAAGCCCACGAGCGACCAAGAAAAAATCACTCTTCAGAGATCCACTATCCAAATCGTTGTAGTTTCCCTGACTGTAGCCACATAAAAAGAGCTGGACAGTTGTTGCTATAACGTTTTAGCTCTTTTTATGTGCAAATTATAACATGAAAACATCTATCGAGTTTCTCAAAGCGATCGGGCATGATGATCGCGTTTACATTCGTTGTCTAGCTCCAAAAAATACCCCGCTGCCAGAATTAGAAGCACGGGATATGACCTATATCGACAAGAAGAGCAGCAAGGTCAATAAATCGACAGTTAACGGCTATATCGACTTACAGACGGGTGAATTGTACCGTCGTTATGGAAAAGACCATAAACCGTTTACCGACGGCTGGGGACACCTGCAAGGGCTGAATAAGCAAGGCTATGGTATCTACTTCGTGGTTCATCATGGTGGTGAGAAGAATACAGACATCACGCATGGAACTTGTTTGTTTCATGAATCAGATCGAGCTTCATTCGATGAGCAGCAAGTAGAAATTGACAGGATTACTCAAGAGTTTGGCAAACCCACAGCGGTAGTTAAGACCAAGAAATCACTACATGCTTATTGGGAATCCCAGAATATCCAGATCGATGAGCTGCCAACATACCAGAGACGATGGTTGCAGTACTCGAACTGTGATGACCAGTCTCTAGCCGATCCAGCCCAATTAATGAGACTGCCAGGATTCGATCATGTAGCTTGGAATCATGAGATTAATGACTTCGATCGAGTCGAGTGTCAGTTGCTACAACTGAATCATAGTACCATCTACAGAATAAAAGAATTCGATATAACCTTGCCAGATCTAGCTGTAGATCGATGGTGTAAAGATTCGCTAGAGATTACCGAATCCGATGCTGACGATCGAGATATGCGTTCGTTCGCTCAGTATTTAGAAGGATACAACCCAGACGGTCGGAAGGGATGGATAACAGCGAAGTGTCCAGCTCACAACGGGGAATCATCAGACAGCCTTCATATTGACTCTCAGACAGGTGGTTTTATCTGCCATTCTGGATGTAACCCTTCGATGGTTTATAACGAGGCTAAGACCCTTGCTATTGCGGCTGGTCATCGATTTGAATCGGTATCGGTAGACGCTGAATTAAGCCACAGCATTAACGAATCTTTGAATCTTAAGAATGGGAAAGCTCCTATTTTGTTTGGTGGTGAGTTGGGAAACTTACTATCGATCGCGGCGGGTAACTTCAACATCCCAGTAGAGATATTGAACTTCTGTCTACTGCCGATTCTGGGAAGTCGAATCGATTCCCGTACCAAACTAATGATTAGCCCTGGTACTAATTTCAAAGTACCAGCTATCCGGTGGTGTGGACTAGTTGGCGACACTGGCAGTAAGAAAAGCCCTGTATTGAGTCTCTTAACCGAACCCCTTAGCAGTCAGCAGATAGAGTTATACGACGAATACAAAGAGAAAAAACTCGACTATGATGCCGAGTTTACCAACTGGAAAAATACTAAACCAGCGGACAGAGGTGAGGAACCAAAGGCACCTACACCAATGCTCGATCTATATTTCTCCAACTTCACCATCGAAGCTCTAGTAGACTCCATCCAACACCACCCCAATGACGGTTGTATGTTGATGCTGGATGAATTGGCACAGTTCTATAAATCGCTGGATATGTATCGCGGCGGGAAGGGTAGCGATCGCCAGCAGTGGCTGACAATTTGGAATGGCAACGGTGTAAAAAATAATCGAAAAACATCGGGTACTATTGTCCTCCCCCAAACGTCAATCTCGATCCTCGGAGGTATTCAGCCTGAAACTATTACAAACATGGTGAGCGGCGATGATAGTCAGTTTGATGGACTATGGAATCGATTCTCATTCGTCGGTCTACCACAGTTTAAAACATCAGCATTCACTGACACCCCCGCCGATCTAGGAATAGAACTAGACAGGGTTTACAGGGCATTATCAAGACAACCAGAACAGATTCACTGTTTAGCGATCGAATCTAAACCACTCTGGGAAGCTTGGCATAACGAGATTGAAGATAAGACCTTATCTGGTTCGACAGGACTAGTTAAGGGCACCTACTCCAAATTTCACGGTATAGCTGGACGTAACGCTCTAATCCTTCATCGGACACTAGCAGCTATCGGAGAGAAGGAGCCAGAGCAGTTAATTAGTGTCTCTGTGATGGAATTGGCGATCGCTTGGACTAAATGGGAATTATCCCAAACGTTGCTTCAGTATCAGCTACTTGGTTTGACCAATGACCCAGAACTATCCCGAATCCTGAAGTTTATCGACAAGTTCACTGGGAAGGAATGGGTTAAACCTAACGAGGCACGGGCATGGTGGACTACTAAACCGAAACCATCTTTCGAGGAACTCAAGGCGTTTATGTCGAAAGTTGTATCGCTCGGACATGCGATCGATAACGACGAGTCGATCGAATCTTCCAAATATCAAATAAAAATTCTAGAGAAAAGTAGTCAAAGTAGTCACAAAAACACTGAAACCTATACTCAGCATTCTATTCAAGAGCGACTATCGGTAGTCACAGATTCTCAAAATGAAAAAGCTCGAACGGGACTGGATAAGGGTTTGAATGTTGTGACTACTCAGAGTCATGAAAGTAGTCACAGTTTCCCTGAATCGATTGACAAGGGTATTTCTGATGAGCCACTAGAATCTGTGACTACTAATGGTCATGAAAGTAGTCACAACTCCGAACCAGTGGTAAACGGTCATTGCAGCGATTCATCTCTAAAATCTGTGACTACTGGTAGTCACAGTATCAACACCATATCTAGTCAAGATTCTAGCGATGTTGTGACTACTTTGACTACTTTTCCTAATAAAAATATTTTGAAAATTGGAGATTATGTCAAAACAGGGAACAGCATTGTAGTTATAACTGAGGTCAAAGAGAATTACATATCTGGTTTGGATAAAGATAAAAATCTCATCGGCGGACATCCAGAACTGTTCACGATCGCATCAGCCGAAGAATTTGCAGCAATACAAGGGGAAATAGATGATGAATGGAATTAAGATCGGGTCAACTGTTTATAGCAAGAAGGGCACCAGAGCGACGGTAATGTCAGTAGATGGCAATAGTGTCGGAATCATGACAAATGTGGGGATTAGACTGGTTAACATCACATCTCTCATCACAAATCCCAGAGATGCAGTAATCCACAAGTCAGGACGGATAGAAGTCGATCTAGATCGGTTATCACTGGACTACCGACCCTTTGTTACTACGCCATCATGGGAACCGAACACCAGCGTTAAACCTTATGAAGAACTGACTAAGCTCTACATCGACATCGAGACAACGGGTTTAGACCCGACTATTGATCGAGTGTTGATGGTGGGGGTAATGTCTCAAACAGGTGAGAAGGTCATCATTACCGACCCTGAGGAGAAAGTGACTCTAACTAAAACGATCGACTACCTGAAAGCCAACAAACCAGAATGTCTCGTCGGTCACAACCTAATTAACTTCGATGTCCCCTTCATCGTTACCAGATGCCGAATTAATAAAATCTCTCATCCTTTCACCAAGGCATCTAAAACCACCAGAATCACATCTAGTAGTGTGAATGGTCAACCAATCGAATTCACGCCCGTATATTGGAGAGGAACCGATATTCTCGACACATATCAACAGATCGCTATCTGGGATAAAGCCGCCGCTAAACTGACTAGCTACGGTTTGAAGAATAGTGTTATCGCCTTGGGTCTGAGAGAAGACAGACGGTTAGAGCTGTCGGTAGAAAGGATTAGAGAATGTTGGGAGACTGGAGACTTAGCGACGATTCAGGACTATCTAGAGTTCGACTTAGACGACACTCAACTATTAGCTAATTTTCTGCTACCAGTTGTCTACTATCAGATGAACTATGTGCCTAATCTGAACTTCCAAACGATAGCGATCGCTTCCCCCGCGCTCAAAGCCCAAAAGATTCATGAGAAATTACTACCAAGACTACACCCCAACGCTGATGGTCGTTCGGGGTTTGATGGTGGAACTGTCGAACTACTCAGACTTGGTTTACACTCTAACGTTGCTAAAATAGACGTTTCTAGCCTCTATCCCAGCATCATGCTTAGATATGGCATCTGTAGCCGGAAAGACACCGAGAATCGCTTTCTAGGGGTATTGGACTACATGAGAGCGGAAAGACTCAGACTGAAAGCTTTAGGTAAGTCTGGTGACAAGTCCGCAAGCTTCCAAGAGAAAGCCCTCAAAGTCTTGATAAATGGTAGCTATGGATTCTTTGGTACTGGTTACTATACTTTCAATGACTATGAAGCGGCTGCACTGGTTACGGCTTATGGGAGAAAGATTCTAGACTTGATGGTTTCAGTAGTCGAAAGTTGCGGCGGTATTACGATCGAGATCGATACTGATGGTATTTTCTTCAGCCATAACGATCCTGAGACTGTCTCTAAGGCTGTGGCTGATGCTCTACCAGATGGCATCGAAATCGAAATCGAACTTAAACATTGCGGGTTATACGCTCCAAAGGCTAAGAGTTACGTTTTAGTCAGTCCAGAGGGCAAGACCAGCGTTAAGGGTTTATTCAGGAAGCGAAATCGATACCCGCTTCAGAATGACTTCCCGATCAAGTTCATTAAGCGATATTTCACACAAGGAATAGAAGCGGCTAAGGCTTACTACCAGGAAGTTAGATCGCTCTTAACTAGTGGTGATATCTCAGTTAAAGATCTCACCATCACCCGCAAAATATCCACCAATGAAAAGAATCTAGTTGAGTTGGGAATCGGTAAGGCAGGGGAACGGGTTAGTTATTGGTATAAGCGGTTCGATCGATACCACTCTAAAACGGGTAAACCCTTAAAATCGATACCAGTAGAAACTAACAGCGGTGAATATTGGTCTGAATATTATGTGACAGAACTCGATGAGGTTTATCGATCGATTCTTGGTATTGAGGAAACTCACACAATCGGCAATAAACACCAATTAAAACTTGACCTAACCACCGGAAACGTGCGGGATGTTATCAATCATTCGTTACTCTCTTAATTTTCTCAATTTTCAGGGTAGTAAGCATCCAGATTAATAAAACTCTCCCAAATCACATCGATAATTCTGGAATATCATTCAGGGTCACTGAAATTTGAGAATCCCGTTTGATTGAAGAATCTCTTGATCGAAAGTAATCCCCCATCACTCTTAATTGAATGAAGGGGGATTTTATTTATCTACTTGTTAGATGTTTACGGGTTTAACCTTCCCAAGTAAACGGGTAATAATTCCTCATCATCTTTCTCAGCATATTCGGCGGACAATCTGCCATGCAGAGATGTTTGAGCGAGTTTAATCTTTTCAATAGCTACTTCCAACTGCTTAGATTCTTTCCCTGAAGATTTTGGATATGTGTAAATGATATCAGCGCGGATTTCTTCTAAATATTTTTGGCAGTGTTTTAG
>JANYIT010000110.1 GCA_025358725.1 Chamaesiphon sp. GL140_3_metabinner_129_sub | reverse complement strand
ATCGCCCCCTTCTCTAAATTAAGTTGCAAAATCAAACCAGAACGAGGTTAAACCCTCGCAAAATTTAACTTTCCACTGTCTTACATCATCCCCATGCCGCCCATGCCGCCCATGCCACCCATACCACCCATGCCGCCCATGCCGCCCATGTCGGGTGCCGCAGCTTTGGGTTCAGGCTTCTCGACGACGAGAGCCTCGGTAGTGATCACCAAACCAGCGATCGAAACTGCATTTTGTAAGGAAGAACGAACTACCTTAGCAGGATCGACAATTCCCGCAGCGAGTAAGTCTTCAAATACGCCTGTCGCAGCGTTATAACCGATATTATCAGCAGCAGCCCGCACTTGCTCAACGATCACAGAGCCTTCGGCACCTGCATTGTGCGCGATTTGACGCAGGGGTGCTTCTAGAGCTTTAGCGACGATATCTGCACCGATTTTTTCTTCGTTATCAGTGAGCGTCTGTTTGAATGCGGGGATTTTGCCAGCGAGATGAATCAGCGTGGTACCACCACCAGCAACGATCCCTTCTTCTACGGCTGCTTTAGTTGCATTGAGTGCATCTTCGATCCGCAGTTTGCGATCTTTGAGTTCGGTTTCGGTAGCTGCACCGACTTTGATCACCGCGATCCCACCAGCTAGTTTAGCGATCCGCTCTTGGAGTTTTTCGGTATCGTAAACAGAATCTGTATCGGCTAGTTGTTGCTTGAGTTGAGCGATCCGTTTTTGGAGATCGCCACTGTTACCACTGTTGGCAACAATCGTGGTGTTCTCTTTATCGATCGTGATTTTAGTCGCAGTACCCAACATTTCCAGGGTAGCCGTATCCAAACTCAGACCGATTTCTTCGGAAATCACTTGTCCGCCAGTGAGAATGGCAATATCTTGCAACATTGCTTTGCGGCGATCTCCGAAACTGGGAGATTTAATCGCAGCGACGCTGAGGACACCACGGGACTTATTCACCACCAGGGTAGCTAGAGCTTCACCTTCGAGATCTTCAGCAATAATCAACAAAGGTTTACCTGCACGGGCAACTTTTTCGAGAATTGGCACTAAATCTTGGATCGAACCGATTTTTCGGTCAGCAATCAGAATCAACGCATCGTCAAACTCGACTACCATCCGCTCTTGATCTGTGACCAGATAGGGAGAGAGATAACCGCGATCGATCTGCATCCCTTCAACTACTTCGAGTTCGGTTGTCAGTGATTTGGATTCTTCCACCGTGATCACACCATCTTTGGTGACTCTATCCATCGCAGCGGAGATCATTTCGCCGACTTCGACATCGTTTCCTGACGAAACACAAGCAACTTGAGCGATGCCTTTACCTTCAACGGGTTTAGCTAGTTTGGCAATCTCAGCAACTAGCATCGCCACGGTTTTATCCATACCGCGTTTGATCCCAATTGGATTACTACCAGCGGAGACATTTTTCAATCCTTCATGGATCATTTCCTGGGCGAGGACAGTAGCTGTAGTGGTACCATCTCCAGCCAAATCTTTAGTCTTGGCAGCGACTTCTTGAATCAATTTCGCGCCAGCATTTTCCAACGGATCGGCTAATTCGATTTCTTTGGCGACGGTAATCCCATCATTAACGATCTGAGGTGCGCCAAATTTCTTCTCTAACAGGACATTTCGTCCTTTAGGACCCAAAGTAATCTTGACTGCATCAGCCAAGGCGTTAACGCCACGTTCGAGGGCACGACGGGATTCTTCGTTAAACGCTATAATTTTTGCCATATTATTTTTTTGTAATCATCTCTTCCAAAATTTAGCACTCTATGACGAGGAGTGCTAAACGGATTTCGGTCAATCTGTGTGCGGTTTCCCGAACTAAGGGATGATAGAAACAGATGGATCTGCCATCAAGACAATAAAAAACCCCTAAGTATGGTCGATCGATCTGGTAGAGACCGACGATACTTAAGGATGATTGATTTGGGGATAACTTCAATTAATGAAGTTGTACCAAAAAAATCAAAAGTTGAACACACAAACACTCTGTACATTAACTCTAACCTATCAAATATATAGTTAATAGATATAAAAGTATGGAAAAAGTAGGGTAAGAGGTACGATCGTCATAACTAATCTAGATCTGAGGGTACCCATGAAGCGGCGTTTTTATGTCTAGGGTTCCCCCCGCATAAAAAAACGACAAGACAGCGCAACCCTACACAATTAACCTGTAGGGGTGCCCTTCATGGGTACCCTGGATCTACGCTTAATAATAGTTTTTTATACTGGTGCAAGATCTGAGTATATTAATAACCCACAACTCTCTAAGTAATCTAAATTGCCAGTGATGGCGAGAATCAAGACAAGGGTAAAAAGTAACGGAAAAATGTCTTTTTCCAATCTCTACATTAAAAAACCGTCACTAGCAATTTGAGTCACTATGGATGCCGATCGAGCTATATCAATTATTGAGACAGTTTTGGCTCCCCAATCATTGAATGCAGTTCAGATCCAGATTGTGCGGGGAGTGATCGCCGGAAATAGCTATCAACAAATTATTGCAACCGCGAAAGCTAATGCTCTCGCTGAAAATCTAGCCCAAGCAGATCAAGCACCTCAACCAAGCTCTAGACGAGAAGCCTACAAAGGGAGCTATCAAATCAGTTATATCAAGGAAACTGGTGCTCGATTGTGGCAGTCTCTCAGTCAGCGATTGGGTCAAAAAGTAACTAAAAATAGTTTGGCAGCAGTCCTACTTTGGTATGAACAGCAGCCAGCATCATTGGTGGCTAACAGGCGGAATTTTTCAGCCAGATCGACTAGTCCCACTGGTGATTTTCAGCGAATCTCGACTGATTGGGGAGAAGGGATTCAGCGTCCAGCAGCCGATCTCAAAACTGATAATTATTTTTATGGACGGACAGAGGAACTTGCGACGCTGACTGATTGGTGTCTGTATGAGCGGTGTCGAACGATCTTCCTCGTGGGGATGGGCGGGATGGGTAAAACGACATTGGCATGGGAGATCGCCCATCAATTTGAGCGATATTTCACTCGCACAATTTGGAGATCGTTGCTCAATACACCGCCGATCTCCGAACTCTGTGCCGATCTACTCCGATTTTTGAGTCCACAACCGTTGCTAGATTTGCCAGATTCATTAGAAGGACAGGTCGAGTTATTAATCGCTTGTCTCAAACGAGATCGCTGTCTACTGGTATTGGATAACGTCGAATCGATCCTCGCTGGACAAGTCCAAGTGGGTCAGTATTTACCTGGCTATGATGGGTACGATCGATTATTTAAGGCAATTAGCGAACTTCCACATCAAAGTTGTGTCATCTTCACCAGTCAAGAAAAACCTTGTACGATTACTCGATCGGAAATCATTCATCCCCGCCTAGTTCGATCGATGACTGTGAATGGCATCACCGCCGCTGCCGCCAACCAACTGATCCAAGCCTATGGTTGTCCACAGCTACCAGAGCAGATCTGGCAGGATATCCACGACCACTATAGTGGTAATCCACTCGCTCTCAAAATCGCCGCAATTACAGCGGTAGAAATAACCGGGGGTGGAGAGAAAGTACTAGAACTTTATCCCCTGATGAAGCAGGGTAAATTCCAGTTTCGGAATATCGATGATATTCTCCATCGGCAATTTGAGCGGTTATCAGCGATCGAACAACAGCTCGTTTACTGGTTGGCGATCGAACGCGAACCAGTGACTGGAGTAGAATTGCGATCGAATCTGGTGCTCAATCCGCGTGAGTCTGGGGAAATTATGAATGCGCTCCAATCACTATCTCGCCGTTGTATTATTGCTTGTCACGATCGAACTTGGTCGATTCAACCAGTGATGACAACTTATTTAACGAGCAGATCGATCGATCGATTTGTGGTAGAACTTACCCCAGGTGTGATCGATACAGATCTTGAAGATCGCTTTTACCACCTAAATACCTACGCCATCATCAAGGCAACCGCCAAAGATTATCTACGTCAACTTCAGCTTAAATCGATCTTACGCCCCATTCTCGAACGGCTGGCTGTCGCTGAGTTGCCTTCGCCTAGTGCAAGTAACCTTGCTGAAGACTTGCTGGGTGTCTGTGAGCACCACGCTGATTTAAGTCAACATCTCCGGCAAATTTTGGCACAATGGCAAACGCTAGATCCGATTCCTTCCGGCTATCTAGCCGGGAATATTCTCAACTTACTGATTGAACTAGAGCCAGATCGATCGCTCAAAGATCTAGACTGCTCCCAACTGCCCATTCGATCGGCTTATCTGGCTGAGGCTAATCTATATCATGTCAATTTTGCCGCAGCGACATTCGATCGATCTGTCTTTACCCAGGCGTTTGGCGGGATTTTCTATGCAATTTGTCATCCATCTGGCGATCTCTTTGCCACTGGAGATGCAAATGGAGATGTTTCACTGTGGCAATTTGCCGATGGTCAACGGGTAGGCATTTATCAAGGGCATACTAATTGGACTCGCGCCCTAGATTTTAGTGCTGATGGTCAGATGTTGGCTAGTTCTAGTGAAGATTGCACTGTCAGATTTTGGGATATCCCAACTGGTCAGCAGATCTGTATGATTGGGCCGCATACCCACACTTTCAGAGGGATGAAATTCAGTCAAGATGGCCAAAAATTTGTTACGAGTAGCGATGACTATCAGATTCGGATCTACGATCTCCCTCAATTGCTAGCAGATACCGCTACACTGACAGTAGACAGCCATTGTGACCAGTTATTGGCGGGGCATACCAACTGGGTATTTTCGATTACTTATAGTCCCGATCAGCGCAGATTGGCGAGTGCTAGTGCTGATGGGACTGTCCGAATTTGGGATCTGCTCACTGGTACCTGTCTACATATTCTACCCCACGAGCATTGGGCGATTCGGACACTATTTAGTCCTGATGGTCAGCAACTAGTGGTAAGTGGGTTGTCATCAAATATCTATGTGTGGGATCTCATTTCGGGGAAACTCAGCCAAACTTTGACAGGACATCTGGATTGGGTGTGGTCGATCGAAATTAGTGCCGATGGCAAGACCCTATTTAGTACTGGTGAAGATCGGACAATCCGCACTTGGGATCTCCATGCTGGCATCTGCCAGACTATCTTTCGCGCCCATCAACAGCGGATTTGGACAATTTCGCTGACACCGGATGGGCAGCATTTGATCAGTGGTAGTGAGGATCGCAGCATCAAAATTTGGGATCTCCAGCGCGGGAAATGTGTCAAAACCATTAATGGTTATGGCAACTGGATTAAATCGATCGCGTTTGTCCCTAATCGCGACTGGCTAGCTAGCTGTCATCGCGATTGCACAATTCGGATTTGGAGTTTACACAGCCTCAATTGCATTCATACCCTAGCTGGACATACAGATGCGGTCCTGAAGATCGCCGTTAGTCCCGATGGCAAATATTTAGCGAGTGGTAGTCTCGATCGCACGATTCGGATCTGGGATCTCCACCATCTTACCTGTCTCCAGACGATCGATACCCAATCAGAAATCTGTGCGCTAGTATTTAGTCCCGATAGTAGCAAATTAATTTCGGGTAATTATCATGCTGATCTGCATATTTGGGATATCCCTAGCGGGAAACACGAACAACCGACTGTTACCGACAGCAATCGTACGCTATTAGGACATCCGAACCGGATTGAAGCAGTTGCCGTGTGCCACGTACACAGTCTGATTGCGACTGCTTGTGAAGATAAGATTAGGATTTGGGATCTCCACACAGGTAACTGTCTACACACCATCATTGCTCACGATCTATCGATCCTATCCGTTGCGTTTAGTCCTGATGGACGCTATCTAGCCAGTGGTAGCATCGATAAAACGGCTAAAGTTTGGGATACAAGTAACTGGGAATGTCTCCAAACTTTGACTGGTCATCAGAGCTGGACGATCTCCGTTGCATTTAGTCCCACACCAATTTTATCTGGCTCCCACACTGATTATCAACTAATTGTCGGTGGTGGCGATCGATTGATCAAACGTTGGAATATCATCACTGGTGAATGTCTCCAAACATATACTGGTCACGCAAATTGGGTGTGGTCGATCGCCTACAGCTCTTGCGGTGCAAGGATTGCCAGTGCTGGCGAAGATGAAACAATTAAAATCTGGGATGTCGAGCAAAGTCAATCGCTGCACACACTGCGGCTCAACCGTCCCTACGAGGATATGAATATTACTGGAGCCACTGGACTACCATCAGGACAACGACAGACACTCAAGTTATTAGGCTCGATCGAGGATTAGGCTTTTAGGCTTTAGGCTTTAGGTTTTAGGCGTAATTGCATACTTACTCCCGATCTTGCTTGAAAAAATGACCGAGGAGGTAGAGGGAGCCACAGAGGACGGGTTGATGGGTATCGGTTTGACTCATAGCAGCGGTTAGGGCT
>JANYIT010000087.1 GCA_025358725.1 Chamaesiphon sp. GL140_3_metabinner_129_sub | reverse complement strand
AACCCGCGCGTTGTTAAAAAGACCCGTTCAAAATTTCCAGCGAAAAAACCTTTTCATCCTGGTACGGGAACTCAGCACCCACACCTTAGTTTCTCTATTGCTAGCACTGCTTAGAGCTTAACCGAGAAGTATTGCCCCCTACCCCCCTTCAAAAGGGGGGAACCGGACTCTTAGTCCCCCGACGGTTTAGGGAGACAAGACAGGGGGATCTCACCAATTGCGCGTATCAAAAATAACTTTTCAAACACCCTCTCAGGTTATCTAATTCACTTTCAACTTTCAACTTTCAACTTTCAACTAAATTCATGGATATTATTACGGTTTTACAAGAAGACTATGCTAAATTTCCGATCGATCAAAGTTATCAAATTTATGCAGAAGATGTCTATTTTCAAGATCCACTGAACCGATTTCATGGACTCAAACGCTATCAAAAGACGATCGAGTTTATTCGGACTTGGTTTAAAGATCCACTGTTAGAATTAGATGAGATTGATCGAGTCGAAAAATTAATTACCACTCGGTGGTCGTTAAGCTGGAATACCCCTCTACCTTGGTATCCACGGATTAAAATCACTGGTAGAAGTGAGCTGTTATTAAACGATCTAGAGCTAATTGTCAGTCATATTGACTATTGGGATTGCGCCCCATTGGATGTTTTGAAACAACATTTCAAGTTAGGCTTTAGCTCTTAGGGATTAGGCTTTAGGAAAATTTAGGACGCTTGCTTCCCTCTAGAGCCTAAAGCCCAAAACCTAAAGCCTAAAACCTAAAACCGATTCCGCTGCGACCAAACTCGTGTAGGCAGACCCCAAACATAGATAAAACCTTCAGCCGCCTTATGATCGAATTGGTCGTCCTCACCATAGGTAGCCAAATCCATATCATAAAGACTATACTCTGACTGCCGTCCCACAATCACCGCATTGCCCTTAAATAGCTTGATCCGGATAGTTCCAGAGACTCGCGCTTGGGTTTGCTCGACAAAAGCATCTAAGGCAGCTTTAAGCGGCGAATACCAGAGACCGTTATAAACGAGTTTGCTGTAGGTTTCTTCGATGCCCCGTTTGTACTGAGTCACATCTCCGGTGAGGGTGAGACTTTCTAGCTCTCGGTGAGCCTGAATTAGTACAGATAATGCCGGAACTTCATAAATCTCGCGGGATTTAATCCCGACAAGACGGTTCTCAACCATGTCAATTCGCCCAATCCCATGATTACCAACAATTTGATTTAATCGGCTAATCAGACTGACTGGATCGAGAGCTAAACCATTAACACTAGTTGGCGAACCGCAAGTAAAGCCAATCTCAATATATTCTGGCTGATTTGGGGTATTTTCGATCGCGTTAGTCAGTGCATAAACTTCCTCAAGCGGCTCCACCCAAGGGTCTTCTAATGGTCCAGCTTCAACACTCCGTCCCAGTAAATTTAGATCCACACTGTAGGGAGAGGATTTTTTCACAGGGGAGGGAATACCACATTTTTCGCCATATGCGATCGTTTGTTCGCGGCTCATGCCCCATTCCCGTGCGGGTGCTAGCACTTTCAAGCTAGGATTGAGAGCAGCGATCGATACATCAAATCTGACTTGATCGTTACCTTTACCAGTACAACCGTGCGCCACTGCATCCGCGCCATATTCCGCCGCCGCTTCGACTAGTAGTTTCGCAATCAATGGACGAGCCAAAGCAGTAGACAGCGGATAACGATTTTCATACAAAGCATTCGCCTTGAGCGCAGGGAAAGCATAATCAGTAATAAAACTCTCCGTAGCTTTGGCGACGAGCGATACACTCGCGCCAGAGTTTAAAGCCTTGAGCCGAATCGGTTCTAATTCATCGCCCTGTCCCAAATCTGCGGCGAGGGTAATTACTTCTTCAACACCCCATTCCTGTTTGAGATAAGGAATACAGACGGAGGTGTCTACTCCACCAGAATAAGCAAGTACAACTTTTTTAGCGCGACCCATAACGTAGTTTTACCTTGATAACGAGTTTTATTATAGGGGTTAGGGGTTAGGCTTTAGGCTTTAGGCTTTAGGTTTTGGAATCGAATTGATCGGCGCACATTTCGTATCAATATGTATATATTATTACTGCCAAAACCTTTGCCTACCCTTACATCTATAGTTATATATCAATATTCCGCTGCAGATGCAGACTGAATTAGATTCCTAAAGCCTAAAAAAGGTGCCATATCTAATCGATACAACACCTATCAAAATATTAACTCTGAGCCTAAAGCCTAAAACCTAAAGCCTAAAGCCTAAATTAAGATTTAGCTTCTAACCGAGCGTAAAATAGACCGCGAATCTTGACTTCTTTAGGATCTAGAGCACCTAAATCAGTATCGGAAGGCTGTTCGCTTTCAAAGATCCCCGCAACTTCACCAGTAGCACTGTTGACCTTGGCAACTTCAAAGTTGATTTTACCTTTGGAAGCAGTAGCGCGTTTGGTGTTATGACGCTCGCCAGTACGGGTTTGTGATTCAGCTTGGAGTGCATTGGCATTATCATAACCACTAGCAACACCGCGACCTTTGGGATCGAGGAAGACAGCACCACGATAGGATGGGACTTTGAATTCACCAGCAAAGTCAGTAGAAGTAGTGATACTTTCTACGCCAGGTTGACTAGTCGCAACCAACTCTTTAACGGTAAAGAGGAAGGGTACTAGCTCACCACCGGGCATTTTAACGGTGATAGCTTGGAAGTCAATCCCATCTTCTTCTTTGAAGGTTAGAGTCCGATCTGCTGCCAAGGTGATAGAACCTCTAATCTGATCGAGACTAGAAGTCGCTCGTGTTACCAATTTACCCGCAACAAATTCAGCTTCCTGACGTTTGTTTTGGGGTTCTTCTTTCACAAAGTAATTGGTGGGCTGGATGCACATGTCTACCAACTGGTAAGTCTTGGCAGCATCCAGCGGAATGGAGCCGCGACTGGTATCGTCGATGACGGGGCAGTTATTGGCGAGTCCGGTGCCCCGAATATCGTCATAAGTAAGTACAGTTGTTGCTGATACGGGAGCATCACTACAAGCCGTCAACAAGCCAATACAGATGGCTAGCAGAGCGGCGACTAATCCGCGAAATTTCATGATTAACCTCAATCTTCGATATATTTTATGTTATTACAGTCTTTGCCTATACGTTAGCCTCAGATCGAATTAATCTTCAAGATTGTGTTCGATCGTAGCTGTAGACACAGTAAGATAATTGTCTTGTCGATCGGTATTTTACAACGCGCGTGCCTTGCACGTATCATCTTTGAACAAATGATTCAGAATATTTATTTGAATGTCTATCAATAGATCTAACAATATAAATTTATATTAAAAATATTTGACAAATTAAGTTAAATGAACATAGATAAAAACTTGTCTTCACCCTCACCATTGGACTCAACCGGATTGTCTGCTGTCGCAATTACGTCATCAATATTAATGAGCGATTTAAATGAGATCGCCAATGAAATACATCAAATTGCAGATCGACATCAAGCAGATCCCCTGGCACTATTGCATCTCCTGCGGACTCTCGAACAACTTCATCGTGAGATTCAACAGGGCTATTTTCAGTCTGCGCTCCCGAATAGTCGTCAATCTCTGTACACTCTGTTGCGAGATATTGAGGAAAATGGTGGTTGGCCTTATATTCAACGTTGGAAACTTCAAGCTCTATTTGCCAATTTGCCAGAATCAGAACAATAAGGATCGTCAATGTTTGGTGAGACACCTACTTACCAATTCGAGATCTGGAAATATGTCGTACATGTCGTATTAGGCAATTCGGCTGGACTTTAGATTAGAAATACCAACCAATTTGGCGAAACTGGTAGAATTTTCAATATAAATATCCTATATCTCAATCCAAAGAATCAACGAATTGCTGTTTGCTAAAAGCAGTAATTTGTTTAGCAGCCTTGAACAAAAGTATCACTGCTACTGTGGATTGGGATGACATAAAAGTATCAAAATATGCATGATAATCTAAATAACCAACCGGATATCCCAGTTGATTCTCACCCTGACCTACAGCAACATCCTCAAGATGCGCGTGAGTATTACAATAGGGGCCGATCTCGTAATCTAGGGGGCGATCGAGAGGGTGCTCTAGCTGATTACAATTGCACAATTCAACTCGATCCCAATCATGCTAAAGCATATGTCAATCGGGGGCTATTGCGTGATCGATTAGGCGACAGACAAGGGGCATTATCTGACTATAATCGATCGATCGAACTCGACAATCGTAGTAAGACTAGTTACTATAATCGCGGTAATGTTCGATATCGATTGGAAGATCGGCAGGGTGCGATCAGTGACTATGATCGAGCTATTCAACTAGATTCTGCTCATGCAAAATCTTACTACAATCGGGGCCTAGTTCGTGCTTACTTGGGTGATAGACAAGGTGCTCAGCAAGATCTCCAAACAGCAGCCGAACTATTTCGTCAACAAGATCGAGATTGGGATTATCAGCGTACTTTGGAAAAAATACACGAGCTTTAAATTTAGTGGAAAATTGAAAGTTGAAAGTTTACTAGTACCCTTTCCTCCTTCTTACTTGCCGCTAGCTCAGTTGTTCGACGCTCACGTCATCAACACCAACCCAAGCAATTTGGGAGATCCCATGCTCAATTGCGGTTTGCCTAATTTTCACTGGAAATCCATCATTGAGATACATCTCGACTCGCACTAATTCAGATGTCGATCTTAACTTGTCTCCATAGGCTAGAGCCGCCGCAGTTGCCGCAGGTGTGTTCGCTACCACCAACCAGTCCGATGTGGGAGTCTCATGAGGCATGGAGGGGTTGGTTAACAGCACCTGCTGTAAATCTTCAATATTCAACGCAAAGCCAATCCCTGGGAAATTTTGCCCCTGTGGGTGATACAAACCTAATAATCGATCGTAACGTCCTCCTTTGCCCAATATATAGGTGCGATCTTCGGTAATACTCACAGCTTCAAAAACGATCCCTGTATAGTAATCAAAAGTCTGGATCAAGCTTAAATCTAAAATTAGTGGTAGTGGCGTTTGGTTGCTAGTAGTTAGTAGTTCAACTAATGTTTGGAGATGGGCAATTGTCGCTTGACTCTGTACGTCTAGTTCTAGTTGAGCGAGTTGTACTAATACCCGGTGGGGATTTCCCCGCAAATCTATGAGTGTGAGAGCTAACTGTTGCTGCGAGGGTTTTAAAGGTAGTTGTTCTAATGTAACTCGATCAAGATGTGCTAGGCACCGTCGAATTTGAGTCTGGAATTCGATGGGGAATTGAGCGAGCAACGCACGGCTCAAACTTGCTTCTCCCAAAATTATTTGGCAATTAGGCACGGCTAGAGATTTTAGGCAATCTATCATCAGGAGGATTGCTTCAGCATCTGCTAATAGTCCCCCAACACCTAGTAGTTCGATTCCGGCTTGATAATATTCTTGTTGTCGTCCGTGATGTTCGAGATCGGCTTTGCGGAAAACATTGGCGTTGTAATACAATCTTTGGGGATACATATCCCCCATTCTGGCTACCGCAGCACGAGCGATCGAAGCAGTTAATTCAGGGCGCAAACCGAGTGTACCACCTTCTGCTGATGGGATCTGGATGACTGTTTCTCGATCGACTGCTCCACCTGCAATCAAAGTTTCTAAACGTTCTAGTGTCGATGTAATAATCCGGTGATAACCCCAGCGGTGCAACACAGCCTGAAGTCCTCTCTCTACCCACCGTTTTTGAGCGACATCTAGCGGTAACAAATCCCGCGCACCAGGAACGTAAAAGTTTGTTGCTGTAGCTGGAGTAGTTGCTGTGATAGGAGTTGAGATCATGATCGGGTGTGGGATGTGTAAACAAGTTGAGACTGACTTCGGCGTAGGTTTTTACCCCACCCCAGCCCTCCCCTTGCCAAGCTACCGTGGATACACAAGTTATTTGAGTTAATGCGTAGGTTGTTTACCCCACCCCAGCCCTCCCCTTATGAAGGGGAGGGAGCGAAAGCCCCACCTTTCCAGGGGGGGGTTGAGGAGGTAAATCAACCTAAAACGAAGTCTAGCCGACTTGTGTATCCACGGTAGCCCTTTCCAAGGGGGGTTGGGGGGTTAAAGATCTACGCTACTATTCTTTCGCGGTACCTGCTTCAACCAACTTGACTTTGGTGGCTAAACCGAGGAGTTGTAGAACTTGAATTGTCATCCAAGTGATATCGATTTCCCACCATTTCATCCCATGACGAGCGGAGTATTGATAAGCGTGGTGGTTATTGTGCCAGCCTTCGCCGTAGGTGGTAATTGCGACCCACCAACAATTGGTGGAATTGTCGGTAGTTTCAAAGTTACGATAGCCGAATTTGTGAGTCGCACTATTGACCAACCAAGTACAGTGATAAACAATTACTAGTCGAGCGAACACACCCCAGAACACAAACGGCCAACCACCGATCGCATATAATACTACTCCCAGCACGACTTGCAATGGGAAAAAGTAATTGTTCAAAAATTGATAGAAAGGATCGTCCGCAATGTCTTTGGTAAAGCGAGGAATATCACTTTCAGCCGGAACATCAAAACACATCCACCGCACATGACTCCAAATAAAACCCTTCTTGGAATCATGATGATCGACATCTTCATCTGAGTGTAAATGATGATGACGGTGCAAACCTACCCACCAAATAATGCCACCTTGCAATGCTAACGTGCCGCAAAAAGCAAAGAAATATTCTAACCACTTTGGTACTTGAAAACTGCGATGGGAAAGGAGACGGTGCCAACCCAACGTAATCCCCAAACCCCCGGTAATCCAGTGCAGAAGAACTGCTACACCGACAGCTTGCCAACTAAATAGTCCTGGCAAAAAAGCACAGATCGCGCCAATGTGAAATATGATAAGCGCGATAATCATCGTCCAATTAAGGCGAAGTTTTGTTGATGCGGCAACAGTCATTGAGATAACCTATGAAGAGTTTTACTAATATGCCCGATCTGCGTGCAGATCCAAATAGGCAAATAATTTACCCGATCGAATCATGAACAGCGCATTACTCATTCCAGCAGCAGAAAAGGCACTATCACTGATTTTTGATGGTATTGACGGTCAAGTCAAGGGTAATCTCCGCCGAGTTTTGGAAATTTACGCTCGTCATCGCGTCGGTACGCGGCATTTTTCTAGTGTCAGCGGCTACGGACACGATGATTTGGGGCGAGAAACTTTAGATAAAGTTTTTGCAGATATTATGGGTGCGGAAGCCGCAGCGGTAAGAGTACAATTTGTTTCAGGTACTCATGCGATCGCTTGTGCTCTATTTGGAGTATTGCGCCCAGGGGATGAAATGCTCTCAGTAGTGGGTGCGCCTTACGATACGTTGGAAGAGGTAATTGGGACGCGGGGAAGTGGACAGGGATCGCTGAAGGAGTTTGGCATCGGCTACCGCGAATTAGCCCTTACAAGCGACGGGGGGATCGATTGGGATACTTTGAGTCATTCGATCGGCAACAATACCCGTCTGGTCTTGATTCAACGTTCCTGTGGTTATTCTTGGCGTTCTTCTCTATCGATTGCGGAGATTGGGCGGATTGTCGAGATTGTCAAACGTCAAAATCCGAATACGGTTTGTTTTGTTGATAATTGCTATGGTGAGTTCGTCGAAGATCGGGAACCGCCTACGGTGGGCGCGGACTTGATTGCTGGCTCGTTAATCAAAAATCCTGGGGGAACGATTGCGACTGGTGGTGGCTATGTCGCGGGGAGAGCCGATTTAGTTGAGGCGGCGGCTTGTCGATTAACTGCGCCAGGGATCGGTTCATCTGGTGGTGCTACTTACGACCAAAATCGACTGTTGTTTCAAGGTTTATTTCTGGCCCCCCAAATGGTGGGCGAAGCGATGAAGGGAAATCATTTGACTGCTTATGTTTTCGACAAATTAGGTTATCCCGTTAACCCCTTACCATTTGCACCACGTCGGGATGTGATTCAGGCAATTAAACTGGGTTCGAGAGCGAAATTAATTGCTTTTTGTCGATCGATCCAACAAAATTCGCCGATTGATGCTTATGTCGATCCTGTGCCTGGTACACTGCATGGCTATGAGAGCGAGTTGATTATGGCGGGAGGGACATTTATCGACGGTAGTACATCTGAATTTTCCGCTGATGGCCCCCTGCGAGAACCCTATACAGCTTTTTGTCAGGGCGGTACACATTGGACACATATTTCGATTGCCCTAGAAGCCGCAATTGATGCGATTAACGCCATCGATCTGAGCTGATTTATCGATCGTTAATGTTTAAATTTCGACAATCAGATTTTAGCAGCTTCATTTAAATTAATAGATTCACAAAAATTCCGCGCTCGCAGATATTTTGTGAATCTATTGCCCAAATATTACATTTTTTGTGAGACTGTTGAATTCAACCTGTCGATCGAGTCGATCAGTTGTTGCTGAACTACTACGGGATCTGCGGCTGTCTCAGCCAAGGCTTCTTGGCGAGACAACTTTCTCTTTGCAGTTTCAAAAGATCTAACTACCAGGAAAATCACGAGTGCAATCAACAAAAAGTTGATTAAAGCAGATATAAACAAACCATATTTTACGCCACCAGCACTCAATAGAGCAATGTCTTCCAACTTAGCAGCTTTTAAAACTGGAGCTAAGACGACTGGAGTAATGATGTCTTTGATAAAAGACTCAACAATTTTAGCAAATGCACCACCCAAGATTACGGCAACAGCTAGATCTAGCACATTGCCTTTCATAATAAAATTCTTGAAATCGCCGATTAGACTGCCTTGTTGTAATGACATAGTTATAGTGTTGTTGTTGAAATGTTATCTTAATAGCAGATTCTACCACTGGTTTTCGGCTGCGGGAAGTCCTAGACCATATTTTATAGATAAATCCTCACCTATTTTATTCACAACTACATCGCCAACGGTAGATCTGAAGTGCAGTGAGCGCATTTGCTAGCTTCAATCGGGATAGTAGATAAACAGTATAAGCACTCTTTGGTAATGTTCTAGATCTGTGGAGAGGAGGTTAAATGGCACACCCAAATTCAAACCGATTGATAAACAAACCAATCACAATATCGTGCATCACAACAGATTTAGAAAAGCAGATGGTTTTACGAGCCAGTCGCTTAATT
>JANYIT010000214.1 GCA_025358725.1 Chamaesiphon sp. GL140_3_metabinner_129_sub | reverse complement strand
CCCTCGATCGAGCGAAAATCTTTGCAACAGAACCATCCTTTAGCAAGGATTTCAGCCTTTAGAGCAACACCATGGACTAATTCAGCAAGCCCTATTTAGCAATTTTTGTGAATCCGAATCCGCCAGTCGAACACCTCAAGCAATATCAAATCGAACCTGCACC
This sequence comes from Chamaesiphon sp. GL140_3_metabinner_129_sub, assembly GCA_025358725.1. Classification (GTDB taxonomy): domain Bacteria; phylum Cyanobacteriota; class Cyanobacteriia; order Cyanobacteriales; family Chamaesiphonaceae; genus Chamaesiphon. The sequence goes on along the minus strand of JANYIT010000214.1, from coordinate 2,057 downwards.
GTTGAATTTAGCAGACCGATCTTTATCAGTTAAGGTCGAGTGGGATCTGTATCATTACATCAAGGATAAGCCGAACCCATCTGCGTGGATGAGAGATGCCTTAGCCAAAGCCTACCGTCAAGAAATCATTCAAGAAGATCGCCAAGAGTAACGGCAGCTTAGATATTGCCGTCCAAAACAGCCATCTTTATTCGGTAATAAATCTCAGCTCGCTGTCTTGATAGCAAATAGTTCGGTTGAGTTCTTCATGATAGACAACAAATGGCTTCGCGACAGACTTGAAAACATGTCGGATCGTACCGACAAGTCCTGTTAATGTTGTGACGATCGTGCCACGAGTAAATCTGTCTTGTACATCAGAAGAGCTAGGGGAAGCAGTATTAGGTAATACTTTAATCTGCCTCTCGACAGTATCCCGCTCCTGCACTGATAATACTTGCCATAGCTCCAGCTTCTGACAATGTGAAAGATTTGCAACTAAAGCCTCAATCTGCTGGCGAGATCTGGCGGCAGCAACCTCATCAGCCAACTCAATCGTCTCCTGAATTGCGTCCAGATCGGGATGATGTAGAAATTCTAGAAGCAGCTCGTCCGGTATTGCTGCAATATTAATCCGCACTTGACGAGCAATTTCCACAACAGATCTCACATCCAGATCCGCAACTACCGCCAGATCGCTCTCAATTTCCCAAATCTCACTCTCTAGCGCGTGATGAGACACATTCCACGAATAGCCCTCTCGATCCCTTACAACCCAATCCAATCCATTAGCAGATACCACCTGACAATTAGCTAATGCCGGATAAGTCTTCCGTCCGATTTGCTGCACGTTTCGTCGCAACATAGTCCCAATCTCGATCGAGGGAACTAAATCTGAAGATGACTCGATATCAATTTGAGTTTCAAGCTTCAAGCTATTTTCATTGCTAATTTCAAACTCGCCATCCTCACGATCGTTTCTAATCTCAGCGATTCCTTCAATCAAAGGATTATCTCTGAACTTCTTAGTATTACAAATGTTCTGAGTAGGTAAGCTTTGTGGATCTGGGAGCGCAGATGTAAATTCAAGGTAAGAGCGAGATCGATCTGATTCTAGTTCTTGCTCTAGAGATTGTAAATCGAGGATAGATTGACAAAGTAAATTAATGCAATGTAACTGTAATTGATGATGTAGCCCAGCGTTACAGGATCGTCTCACACAAATTTCATATAGTGAGGGGGTATAAGATAAGTTTGTCTGAGACTGGGTTTGAGCGGCTAAACTTTCATATTTTTTATGGCCGTTAATTGCTTGTAATTCACTAGGAACAACAGTTAGAGTGCGATCGGAGGGAGGTGTGGGATTTTCTGCTAAATTAAGCTCGCATCTGGCTATTGCAGCTTTAAACCAAAGCGATTTGTATTCTGGTTTATACAAGGTATTACGACTGATGGCTTCTCCAAATAGTTCGAGGGACTTAGAGCGGATTGCGGCGATTTTCGCTCCGACTCGTTCGGGAATTTCAGTTAATGCGGCGAGGATGGCATTGAGCCTTTGTTCGGTACGCTTTGCCAGGTTCTCGTTATGTTCGTTGCGCTGGGATTTGATGTATTTAATCACTTTATAGGGGCTGAGTCCGCTCCGCGCGGGGAAGCCACAGTACTCGACATAATAGCCCTGGCGTTCGGTATTATCTACCCATCCTCTAATGACTTTTTTAATTTCGCGCTGGTGGCGGCAGTATTCTCGGTAGCCTTTGGTGATAATAATTTTGTCGTAGATCCACTCAGCTAGCATTTCTCCTTTTAATCCGAGGAAAACGACACCGTACTGAATATAGTTGGGTAATAGCGTATTAGTCTGGTGATAGTCTGTCCAACCGATTTCTAGCGTAAATTCTAGGTTCTCTTTCCACTCTCGGGCTATGTGTGAATAGTCTTTTTGGTGGTAGTACTGATATTTACCGATCTCGGTTTTATATTTGTTGTAAGCCCAGTTGAGTTTTCTTTCTAGCAGTTGCATGTCCTGAGCTGCTGCGGAGGCTTTAGCTCGACGCAGGAATCCAGCGATCGTGCTT
>JANYIT010000106.1 GCA_025358725.1 Chamaesiphon sp. GL140_3_metabinner_129_sub | reverse complement strand
GGATACCGCCCCCGCCGAGGCCGCCGGACGTCGCCCCGTCGGCGACCGTCAGGTCGGCGATGGTCGCCGTCTTGCCCGCAGCGATGTCGAAGACGCGGCTGGTGTGGCTCCCGCTGACGGTCAACCGGTCCTCGCCGGGGCCGGCGATGGTCAGGGTGTCGGTGATGCGCAACTGGCCGCTCGTCAGGCCGATGGTGCCGTGCAGTCCGTGGGCGAAGTCGATCACGTCGGCCCCGAGGTGGGCGTTGGCGTCGAGGACCGCCTGGCGCAGGGAGCCGGGGCCGTGGTCGGCGAGGTTCAGGACCGTGAACGTGCTGAGCAACGTCCGATCTTCGAGGGCTTCGAGCCGCGGCGCGGACCGGGCGGGGCGCGATTGCTTGCCCGCGCGGCCCGACTTCGACGACCCGTTCAGGGAAGCCTTTGCCGCTTTCGACCAGACGAACGTGAAGAAGCGAGACATCGATAGTCCTCCAGATTCGAGGAGAGAAACTCGCCGGGAACATCCCAGTGAGCCGTGCGTAGCCCGACGAACGCAGGTGGAAAGGCCATTCATGCCTTGCTGCCCTACGCTTGTTGCTGACCGTATGAACGAAAAAAATCGTCGAATACCCGCGTGGTATTCGGTATCGATGCGATTACCGGCGCTGGTGTCGCACCCTATCAGACCGCGAAAATTCCATCGCCGTCGAACCGGTCGATCACCAGGTTTTTTGACCGTACTACTGCCGGCGCTAATGAACAGCCCGTTGCCGGAGCCGTTTCACGAGCCAGGAACGAAACGACATGCGGTATCTCCTTTTGGGCGGCGGTCTGCGGTAGAATGAAGAGGTCAACGTTTCCGGCGCGCGGACCGAGCACCGGGGCGAGGCCAGCGGGTGTCCGTCGTTGCGGCCCGGACTTCCGGGACGCTCTTGCTGTGGGCCAGTGGGAGACGGGGTCACTTCTTAGGTGGCTTCGGATTTCCGACTCTCGGCCCCTTCTTCAGTAGGTCGGCGGCTTCGGCGCGGAGGGCCGGCCAGTCGGGGTGATGGTGGTCCGCCATCCACCGGTCGGCCTGGTCGTACCACCGGCGTGCCTCGGCCTCGTCGCCCGAATGCCAGTGGGTCATGGCCAGGAAGAACCAGTCGGTGCAATCGCCGCCCTTGCGCAGGGTCATGGCCTTATCCAGCGACTCCCGAGCGGATTGCCAGTCGCCCGCCCGGTATTGGGCCATCCCCAGGGTGACCCGGCAGTTCCCATCCCCCGGCGCCAGCCGGATGGCTTTTTTCCCCAGCTCGACGGCACGCTTGGGGTCGCGGAGCTTGGGGTCGGGGCACGTCGCCAGGAGCAAGGCGAGGGTGTTGTGGAACCCTGCATCGTCCCGTTTCAATTCGATGGTTTTGGCATAGTCGCGGATGGCTTCACTCCACTGGGCCAACTTGACGTGGGCGATCGCTCGTTCATTCCAGGATTGCCACATATCTGCCTTCAACTCGAGGGCCTGGGAGAAGTCGGCGATGGCCTTCTTCGGTTGATCCTGTCGAGCATGGAGGATCCCTCGATAGAAAGATCCTTCCGGGCAATGCGGATTCAGTTCGAGTGATCGGGAGAATGCGGCGAGCGCTTGCTTTGCCCGGCCGCACGCGATGCTGGCGTAACCCAGGTCGAACCAGACCTGGCTGTCGTTGTTGCCGGAGGTCAGGGCGAGGGCTACTCCGAGGTCGTCGGCCGCCTCGCGCCACTGCCGGAGTCGGAAGTACGCCCGTCCTCGACGCAGGGACGCTTCCGGGTTGATCGGCATGAACGCGAGGGCCAGGCTATACCTCAGTACGGCCAAGTTTGGTGCCTCGCAGGCGAGTGATTCGAGGTCCACCGTGGCGCGGAGCGGCGGCTGGGGCTTTTCCGGCGGATATGCCGGCAGGTTCCAGTCCAGCCCCATTTTGTCCAACTCCGCCCGGATCGCCCGCAAGTCCCAGACGAAGATCGTTTGACTGTGTTGGGAGGTCATTACCAGTCGCGCGCCGTCTGCGTCGAAACACATGCTCTTGGACCGCTCCTGGTTGGGGTTTATCAGCCGGGCGTATTCCCTGCCGGTACTCGGATCGACCAACCGCACCACGCCGGAGCCATTCTCCACCGCGAGGAGTGTCCCGTCGGGGGAAAACGCGGGATCCCATCCCCCGATGCGTGGGCCTTCTTTCCAGGAACCGACCGCCCATAACCGACAGCCACCGCCAGAGGTAGCCAACCAGCTACCATCTGGGCTGAAACGGACATAGCAAAAGTTTCCCGTCGGCAGTGTGCGGAGATTCTTTCCCTTTCGCGCATCCCAAATGTTCACCTCCGTGCCCCAGTGGCTGCCCGTGGCGACCAGGCATCCGTCTGGGCTGACCGCTATGTAACGCGCATCAGCGTGAGGGAGCGCGATCGGCGGCCCCGACCGGTCCAGGTCCCAGACCACTCCCCCCCAACCCTGGG
>JANYIT010000171.1 GCA_025358725.1 Chamaesiphon sp. GL140_3_metabinner_129_sub | reverse complement strand
AGGGGGGGTTGGGGGGGTAAATCAACCTAAAACTAAGTCCAGCCGACTTGGGTAGACACAGTAGCTTGAAAAGGGGGATCTCCATCAACTACGAGTATCAAATAAGTCTTTTCAAACATCCTCTGAGGTCAGAACTTTGTGCTGAAGCTTGGCAACCGCCTCGATCAGTTGATGACAATCTTGCTCTGTATTGTATGAATGAGGTGAAACCCTGATGCCCAGGCGAGAACGGGTATCGACATCAATACCCAACTCCGCCAACTGCTGAGCCACGGTTTCTGGACGCTCGACACCTAGACAAACTGTTCCACCGCGCTGGTAGGCAGATCGTGGCGTATTGATCGGAATGCCCTCAGCATCGGCACAGTCGATCAGATAAGTCGTTAATTCAATATTGCGTCGATGAATTTGTTCGATCCCAATGTCCATCGCCAACCGTAGCCCCGCACGAGAAGTGTAAATTGGCTCGATCGATGGTGTACCCTGTTGAAAACGGCGTGCGCCCGTAGCAGGGATAAAAGTCTCAGCAAATGCGGTCGGCTGGAGATGAGCAAACCAACCTGGATAGACTGGATTGAGTTGTGCTGCCAATGATGGTCGGACATAAGCAAATGCCAAACCCATGCCACCACACAGCCATTTGTGCGTGCCACCAACTACCACGTCTGCACCCAATGAGGTGACATCGAGAGGAATTACCCCAATGGCTTGATAAGCATCCAGCACGACGATCGCGCCAGCCGCATGAGCTGCTGCAATAATCGGTTGGATATCTAGACGGGCACTATTGAGATAGGACACCAGGGACACCGCAACTACCGCGACTCGATCGTCGATTTGAGCAAGTATATCTGCCGTCTCGATCTGGATTCCTGCTACTGCCTTGATTTCAGTAATTTCAAACCCCCGATGGACTTGGGCATTCCACAAGTAACGACAAGAGGGAAAGTCTAGATCGGTAACGATAATCCGATTGCGGTTGGCATGGGGCTGGATTGACGCAGCAACTGCAGCTTGAGCCGCAGTTGCACTGGGAGCAAGCGCGATCGATCCAGCGGGCGCATTGAGCAGGGTTTCAATCAGTAGAAACATTTCCTCATACCGCTCCAGCCATGTCGGTAAGGCGCGTCTACCTAGATAGAGACTTTGGATGTACGCTTGTACATCCAAAAATGCTGCCTGTGGCAATGGTCCCAAAGAATGAGTCCCCAAATAATTCCGGTTCCCAAGTAGGGGAAATTGTTTGCGGAGCGTCGTAAAATCAAAGGCTTGCATTGTGATTATTCTTTGAAGAGGCTGTTAATTATGATTAATTAAAACAGAGCTGGTATAGTTTATCAAGAAAGCTCCATGCTGCGATCCGAGTCTGCTCTGCTCCGTATTTTGCGGCCGCTATTCCCTGCTCTGATTCTGAAACAAAACGGGCAAGAATTAGAGCTTCATCGGCATGATCGATCTCAATTTCTTCATGGAGTGTCAACCAACCAATCTTAGAAAGCTCTATATCTGTCTTCCGAAACTCTTTACCCAAGCATAGATCAAATTGCTTACCATGAATCTCCATTAAGATCGCTGCTCCAACTCCCACATAAGCATTGGAATTCAAGTAAATAGATTCTAAACTTTGGCTAAATTCTTGACCAGGTAGTAGCATTTCTGGGGTGAAAGATTCCATTCGCCAAGGCTCAATACCCGCGATTAATCGATCGAACAGTTTTCGGTGAACATGATCGATATTTCCATTCCCTAATTCCTCATTCAACTGCTTGGTAAGAATACAACGAATCCTTTCATCATCAATCCGACCAATGACATTGGCAAGGAGGCGAGTAAAGTGAGTGACAACTCCTTCCCGAATATTCATGAATAACAGCCAGATATGTGCCGGATTAACTGTCTCTCGCTGCAATCGTTGCAAGAATGGGTGATGAGCAACCGTATATTCTTCATAATGCCATACCATTCCCTCTAGACAAGGTAAAGGTAGTGTTGGTTGAGCTGTGGCTATTTGCTGAGGAGGTCGAACTCTGTTTACTTCTGGATTCAAGTAAATAGTGACCCGTTGCGCTTGATGCTCTCGGCGGAGTGAAGTGTAAGAGTGCATTCCAATTCCTGACTCTAGACTACGTGTCGCCAATGATTGGATCGCTGACTGATAGATAGAGACAGGAAGACCGTGTTGGATGAAATATAAATCGAGACGATCGCACACAACTCGATCGGTAGTAGCATAGTTAGAAATTGGTAAGTGCAGTGTCCCACTTGAGGGAGTCGCATTATCCCCTTCGACCCAGGAAAATGCGGAGATCGCGGGCTTGGCGAAGAATGAGCTTTGATCTGGTGCCATTGCTTGACAGAATTTGATCGCATCTCCAGGCACGTAATTACGAGCAGCACTCAATGCTGATTCCAGATCTGCGGGTGTGGCATTCTGGTGGTGGAGATAGACTTTGACTCGCGCCTGAGTATGAGCAGCGAGATCGAGAGAGAAGTATACAAATTCATCTTGGGCGGGACCACGTTGAGCGGCAGTACCAGCTAAGGTGGGCCAAGCATGTGTGAAACCAAGTCGCACCAGGGCTTCTTCAACCACCGCAGCCGCTCGGCTCTGTTCCTGGGCTTGGGGGTTGAGATAGAGTTTGAAAGCTGGTTCCTTGTCGGGATAGAAGCAGACAGCGTGCCACATCGAGAACTTGGCTGCTGGATTGGTGGGGACGAATAGATCGGCAATCTGCTCAAATCGATCGAGGCTGACATGATAATGTTCGGCGAGATATTGATTTAGAGCTAGTCCGGCTTGCCAATTTGACTGGAGATTGGGATCGCTGCCGTGGGTTTCCACCAAGATGCGGAGTTCTACCTGCTTGGGATCTAGGGCGATCGAAAACTCAAAGGGGGCACAATCATCCGAAACATCTGATTGCCATATCGATGTATCCCCAACTAATTTGTCGCCCCATGATGAAGTGATGGCACGAAATATCTCGATCGCTTGCTCAGTCTTGCTACTCAGACCAACCGCATCGCATAAACCTCTTAATTTTTCTACTCCACATTCAACATATGTTTGTGTGGGTACCAATTGTTCTGGATTAAATCCAACCTGGGAATAACGCTCAATCTCATGTCGATTTTCTAAGCGCAAGGTTGCTTCAATGTCGAGATGTGCAGATCGATCGATTGACTTTGATACTGTAGAGATGCCCTCAGAATTAGTCATGGTAGCCCCCGATAATTAGCTAAACAATCTTTATTTTTTGGTCGATAAAATACTTCATGCAATCTTAGCATGTGATTCCAGAAACAACGCATTTGTTATTTTTGTTACATCTAGTCTCCGTATTTTAAAACTTGTCGAAATTTGACATCAAGAATTGATTGATAATGCTAAATCTTTTGGCAGAGACGTGTTTGAGCGATTAAATTTAACGATTTTCAAACAATGAAATGAGTGTATAGAATCTAGCAATGCACATAAATTCAAAAATAAGCTCAATAATTAATCGATTTTTAATGGGCCAGTAACTAATCTAAAAAATAATGTAGCGATTGGTACAAAAAATGTTGAGCTGGGAAATTCTGGTTGAAATTCTCCACTATTCATCAACTGTATAGATGGGGAGACTCACATCTTGTATCAATGCATAAATACTATTGCTGCGGCACCCTGTGGGTACCCCTACACAATTAACCTGTAGGGGTGCCCTTCATGGGTACCCTGGATCTACGCTTAACAATAGTGTTTTTATACTATTGCAAGATGTGAGGAGACAAATCCGGTTAACCGTGGAGTAGTGTTTCGATCATCGCAACTAGTTGACCGAGCTTGACAGGTTTTGCCACATATTGGTTGGCTCCAGCATCCAGACATTTTTGGCGATCGGTCGGCATCGCTAGGGCTGTCAAAGCTATGATCGGGATCGCCGCACACTCAGGCATCTGACGAATGCGGCCGATCGCCTCAATCCCGTCCATGCCAGGCATCTGAATATCCATGAGGATAATGTCTGGATGATGCATCCCTGCTAGATCGTTGAGAATAGAAATTGCCTGGTGCCCATTTTCGGCCTCCAGTAGCCGATATTTACGACTTTTTAGATAGCCCGTCATTGTTTCCATATTAGCGGCGTTATCTTCCACCACCAAAATCAATGCCTTCGGCTGAAGTACGGAACTTGGTTCAGCAGCGGCGATCGCAGGATAGACTAGTGGCGGCAATGATGGCGGGGCAAGAATCGCGGCACTAGGATTGAACGGCAGCGACACCGTAAAACAACTGCCCCGATTTACGATACTCTGGACAGAGACATGACCGCCATGCATTTCCACAATCCGCTTGGCCAATGCCAATCCCAGTCCCGTTCCTGCGTACTGACGACTGAGACTACTATCAATTTGGACAAAGGACTGAAACAGCTTCTCAATATTTTCAGGGGCAATCCCGATTCCGGTATCAACGATCGAGAAGACGATTTGCCACGGTGGTTGTACTGAAGATTGCGCTAGCACATTGGCACCTTCCGGCTGTCCAGTAACTCGGACATCCAAGGTAATACTGCCCCCTTCAGGGGTAAATTTGACCGCATTGCTGAGTAAATTGATCAGGACTTGACGGCAGCGGAGATCGTCTACCCGAATATTGAGCTGTTTGAGATCTTCAGGTAATTGGATCTGCAATCGAATTTGTCGCTTGTGAGCTAGCTCTTTGATGAATAAAAGACTATTCTGGCACAGCGATTGAATCGATACATCTGTCAGTTCGAGATTGAATTTATTAGCTTCGATCTTCGACAGGTCGAGAATATCATTGATTAAAGCGAGTAGATGCCTGCCACTCTTGTCGATCGTGGTGAGCGACTGATGCTGTCGATCGTTGATCGGGCCAAAGACCAGATCCTGCAATCCTTCCGTCATGCCCAGAATGGCATTGAGCGGGGTGCGGAGTTCGTGACTCATACTTGCCAAAAACTCATCCTTGAGTCGGGTGGCGCGGGCAAGTTGTTGGTTTCGCTCCAGCAATTGTGTTTCCGCCTGCTGTCGTTCGGTCAATTCTGCCTGCAACTGCTCAAAGAGACTCGCTTGTTGAATGGCGATCGCCAGTTGGTCAGCAATTTGTTGGAGTAATTGAGCTTCTGCATCTTGCCAGTGTCGTTGGGAATGACACGAATGGATACTCAGTAACCCCCATAGTTGAATCTGACAAGTGGGATCGATCTGGGCATCTGTTGGACCATTTCCGCAGGGTAGCAAAATTGGTGCGACAATTTTGGACTTGACACCGATGGCTGCTACATACTCCTGCAACCGCCCCGACCAGGCATCCTGCGTCATATCAACCACAATGTGGGGGTTGCCCTGTAAGTAAAATTTAAATTCTTCCTGATCGATGTGTTCATCTTCCCAATTCCGCCCCATCAGGCTAGGATATTCGGGCGATACAACTTCATCTACCGCCCGAATTTGCCGCTGCTCCGTCAGCGCAGCTCCACCAACAGGGAAAATCTGGAAAATCGTCACCCGATCGACCGTCATTAATTCCTTGACTTGCTCAGTTACCGTCGGTAAAATCTCTTCTAATTTCAATGAATTGCGGATTTGCTGGGCGATGCTGCCTAGTGTTTGCTGCTGGCGCAATTGGAGGGCAATCGCTGCTTCTACGCGCCATCGAACTTCTAGTTCTGACTGGACTTTGTTGTAGAGGGTTGCTTGTTGAATAGCAATCCCGATTTGTTCGGTAATGTGTTTAATAAAATCAATCTCGCTTTCTTGCCAAATTCGCGGCGCAGAACAATCATGGATACAGAGCAAACCCCACAAGTTGGGGCCATCGAGCAATGGTAGAACTAAATTTGCCTGTACCTGAAACTTGGCTAAAATCTGCACCTCATTATCTAGTAGTCCAGCCGTATAGATGTCTTCCACCGCGCTGATGTTACCTTGCTGATAGTACTGCGCCAACTTTTCGCCAAAACCAGGAATGTGGATTTTCGACCCCAAAATCGGTTCAAATTCGGCAACTACCGATTCGGCAATGAATTCACCCTCGTCAAAGTTGAAATCTTGATGGAATCTGAAGATCCCGACTCGATCGATCTCCATAAATTCGCGAATCTCGCGGACAGCAGTCTCAAACACGATCGCCAGATCCAATGATTGACGAATCCGTTGCGTAATTTCTCGCAATACAGATTCTCGTTCTGCTTGTTGCCGAATTGTTTGTTCGGTTTGGTAGCGAATCGCGGCATCACGTTTGGCTGCGCTGATATCAAAGTTAATCCCAATCATGTTAATTGGTCGATCTTGCTGATCCCGTTGCACCAAACCATAGGCTTTGATGAAATGAATACTCCCATCGGCATGGATAACTCGAAATTCTGGATCAAATTCTGCTTTGCCTAACAAAGATTGAGCCAATTTTGCTTCAGTGTCGGTGCGATCTTCTGGATGGATACTATTTATCCAAGTGGCGTAAGCTTCGCTACTTTGAGTTTTTTTGGTGCCATATAATTCATACATCCGATCGTCCCAACTCAGGCAATCTGTGATCATGTCCCATTCCCAACAACCAACAGCTCCTGATTTGAGTGACAATAACAGCCGCTCCGATAGACTATTGAGCTGGGTTTCTGATTGTTTGCGATCGGTGATATTTTGATAAGTGCCCAGGATGTCAATCGTGTCACCGTTGGCGTTTCGCAATGGCAGCTTGTTGGTTTCGACCCAGATTGAGCTGCCATCTGCTTGGGTTTGAGTTTCAATAATCCCCAATTTTGCGACACCTGAGTCGATCACCTGTCGATCGTCAGCGCGGTAATTATCACCTTCAATCCCGCCCCAGGGCAGATCGTAGTCAGTCTTACCCACGATTTCGGTGGTTAAGCTCAAATTAGCATTTTGGGCAAAATTGTAGTTACAACCCAAATAACGCGATTCTCGATCTTTCCAAAATACAGCGAGGGGGAAAGTCTCAATCACAGTTTGCAGAAATTGCTGTGATTCGCTGATCGTTGCTTCTGCTTGTGCGCGAATTGCTTCTAACCGTTTGCGCTCAGTAATATCCCGAAAAATAGTCCAGGTAGAGACAGGCTTGCCATCGACAAAACGGCAATTGGGACTACCTTCAACGATCGTTTCTTGATTGGTTTTGGTCAGAAACTTTAGCTCTAGTCGATCGACTGTAAATGTGCCAGTCTGCATCTGTCTGACTGTCTCTTGGCGACCAGCTTGGTATTCTGGATGGATAATATCATCGATAGTCAGTTGCTCAACTTCTGCGGCGGTATAACCCAGGGTTTCTCGCCAGGCGCGATTGACATATTCAAATTTTCCATCAGGGATGGAAACACTCTGGATCAAATCATTAGCATTATCAAAAAATTCTTGCAGTTGGGTTTCCCGCTCCCGCAATTCGGCAGTCCGCTGCTCGACTCTGGATACTAATTCAGTATTGAGACTTTGAACCTGTTCATAGGCGGTGGTTTGCTGGAGCGCGATCTCCATGTCGATCGTCCGATTTTCTAGTAGTTTTACTTGTTCGGCTTCTAATTGCCAGATCTGGGCGGTTAAAGCCTCCGCTAGATGATATTGGAGACTTGCCGCAGTTAATAGTCCTACCAAACAATTTCGATCGTCAACAACTGGCAGATGGTGGATCTGATGTTGCTCAAGTAAATTAATCGCTACTAATAAATCTGTAAAATCCACTGCTGGTAGAGTGACTACATTCGCTGTCATCACATCCTGGATCGCTAGATTGTCTAAATCTCGCTGTTCGGCACAAAGCCTCACGATATCTCGCTCAGTCAGCATCCCGAGTAGTTGTCCATCCGCGACGATCAGCACGCAACTAGATCGCGCCTGGATCTGGACTCGATCCAATTGACTGCTAGAGCTGGACGAGGCGTAAACTCCATCGATACTATTCAGTTGAGTGATTGCATCCATTACCGTCGTGTTCAGAGCTACCACGAGCGGATCGCCGACGATGCTCTTCCAGAGCGGCTGTGCCAACATCGAGATTGATTCAGATTGCGTGAAGAGCGGGACAGAATTCAGCATGTATTTTTGAACAAGATGCTTTCTCTAGAATGCCCTCAATCTCAAAGTTAATTTGGATATTGGAATGGGCATTCTAATAAAAACACCCGCAAGTAATCAAATGAGTAGCTATTCCATCCTAATCGTTGACGATGAACCAGATAACTTTGACGTGATTGAAGCACTTCTGCCTAGTGAAAATTATGAATTACATTATGCCAATTGTGGCGAAGATGCCATCGCCTCGCTCGAAAAATTCGATCCCGATGTGATCCTGCTGGATGTGATGATGCCTGGTCTGAATGGGATTGAAGTATGTAAGCAGATCAAGCTGATGTCTGAATGGCAAGCAGTGCCGATTATTATGGTTACAGCCTTATCGGGGAAGGAAGACTTAGCCCGCTGTCTCGCGGCAGGTGCCGATGACTTTGTAAATAAACCCGTTAATGGTCTCGAACTGCGTGCTAGGGTCAACTCCATGCTGCGGATCAAAAAACAACACGATCGCATTCAATCCTTCTCCAAACTTCAGCGGAACAATATTCATTCCTTATCAAATAATTTGAATGAAATCCGCTTAGATTTAGCTGTCGGTTTTCCCAATGAATTCAATCCCGCTTTGAATATCATCTCCGACAGCATCGAACACCTCAGAAAAAACATTGAACATCTGAGTTTGGCAGATACTCTGCATATTTTGGAGTCAAGCGATCGATCGGCACAAAAGCTACATAAATTAATCAAGAAATTTTGGTTCTATTTACAACTTATCCTAGAAATACCAGGATCTCAGCATCAAGATATCTCCATACCAAAGTTTATCATTGAGGAAAATCTCAAGCAGCGATTTCAAGGATTACCAGTCCCCAGCGATTTAGTCTGCGAAATTGAAGATGCGATCTTAGCTGTCAGTCTCGATCGAACTGAATGCATCTTCAACGAATTATTGGATCATGTATTTGATAATTGTCAAGCTAATCTCCACTTGACCATTTATGGTCAAACTATCGACAATATCTTCCATTTGTCAATATCTAATTGTCAAGAAAATACGATCGGCTCATCAACATCAGAAATATCTAAATTGATTCAATTTAATCCATCAGAAGATGAAGATCGAGAATTACCAATCGGCTTGAAAATTGTCAAGAAGATGATTGAGATTTATGATGGAATATTTCTGATCTCTAGTAGTAGTCAGGAAGAGATCTCGATTTATGTAACTTTACCATTGGCAGCAGACAGAATTTCGGTGCCAGAATCCCAGCCAGTAGTATCCACAAGATCTAGCCACAATCTGGGCTAATTGTTCCAGCCCTAGGAATTGAAACGCTTGAGTAGCAACTGGTGATCAACCAGACAACTTACCCAAGCGTTAGAAGCATTTTTTTGAGAATTTGACGAATACACTCCATCAATATTTTGCTCGAAGCTCACGCTTTCGGCTAGTTTGTCGATCGAATCAATCAAGGTTTCAATGTTTAAAATCGGCAACTAGCAGCCAAGCTAAACGCCCCTCCATTAGCAAACAATCGGTAATTAGCATTGATCGCAACGCCATCAACAACACGATAATCTGCACCAGCTTCAGCATACATATTCGAGGGTGTATTAGCTGACTGAGCACTATTGAGAATACTAAAACCTGAATAACCTACTCCTGCATAAGGATTAAGTGCAGAGGCTAATATACTAAAATCGTATGTTGCACTCAATCCATATAAATAAGCAGTGATATTATCAGAAGATCCTAAAATATTTAAAAAAGGTCTAATCGAAATATTTTTAGCAATTCCAACTTTTGATATAATCCCAAAACCTGTGGTATTGCTAATGACATAATCTTTTTTCATTTCTTCAGCTTGGCTAGGTAAATGTGCCGTAATGGCTGCCAATGCTGCTGTGTGCAAAACAATCAAAAACTTTTTCACGATTAGTCTATGAATATAATTTTATATATTTATAGTTCCCAATTTAGTACATTTTTGATCATAATAATTTCAATTTAATTAATGATCGAAAAGTAATTATAATCAGAATTGGCTCTTAGATTACTTTTCACCTGAAAATTGGTAGATGGATTGTTAAAAAATTTATCTAAATAGAATAGACACACTGATCTCAATCCAACTTTAAAATCCAGTAAAATTGACACCAATTTGTTTCAGTAAATCAATAAAAAAATGTCAAATTTAATACAACTAAATTGTAAGTAAATTTAGATTTTACTGTAAACCCCAGATAATCAAAGGATAAATTGCAGTACAGATCTTAAACTATTATTACAACTCCGTATAGAAAAATACATTTCGCCGCTCAGTAAATTAGTGTAGATTATTGTCCTAGACACATGAAATATCAGTAACTTTGGATAATCGATCGCGTGAAGATAATTTTTCTATTACTATTGTGGAAGAAGACAAGCAGCTAATTCTAGGATTTCGGCGATCTCCTCAATGCTTAATCCCTCATATCCTTCCATTGGTTAATCTTTAAATGAAAACAACACTCGTACTCGCAATGACGGCAGATGGGAAGATTTCGGACGTGACGAAATCACCACCAACATTTGGCTCTCAACGGGATTATGACCACCTCGAACAGCAGATTATGCTAGCCGACGTAGTTTTAGTCGGTAGTGGTACCCTCAATGATGGGGCAAGTGAGGCGCGGGAAACAAAGCCAGAGTTGATTCAAGCCAGAATAGCGCGAGGACAATCAGCTCAACCACCCCAGATTATTTGTTCGCGTAGCGGTAATATCGACCCCCAGTTACCATTCTTCAGTTACTCGATCGATCGATGGTTATTAACTACTAAAAGTGGTTCGATCGATTGGCTCGACAGAGCTAATTTTGATCGCGTGTTAGTATGTGAAACTGCTGATGGTAGCGATATTGATTGGCAAGCTGTAAAGATAAAGCTCAGTGAATTAGGTGTCGAAAATATCTGTTTTTTGGGTGGTGCAGAACTAGCAGCGAGTTTATTTGCGGCTGACTTTATCGATGAAATTTGGTTGACAATTTGTCCATTTATTTATGGTGGTAGTGCTGCACCCAGTCCGGTAACTGGAGCTGGATTTACACCAGACTTAGCTCCCAGACTAAAATTATTGAGTGTCGATCGAGTCGAGGAAGAACTATTTTTGCACTATCAAGTCCAAAAGAAAGTTGATCATAAATAATCAAATCTGATGAGATTTTGCTGAAGTTGTGAATGGTGAACGATCGATCCCATCCAATCTAAAGATCTTGGTGAATATTTTCAGGTTTCTGCTAGTTTATTTATTTAACAAACGGGTAATTTATCTTGCGGCGCGAAGTTCTTCTTTGATAACTCGGCGTAATGTTTCCTCGTCGAGAGGTTGCTTCACTTTGTCAAGATATTCCCGCAAGGCTTCATTCATGATGGTTTGATATCCTTTGCCGACAGCATCACTTCGCTCTCGAAATGTCTCTAACACATCATCATCAATGTAAATCGTGATGCGGGTTTTGCCTGTTTGGGGAATAATAGCACCCCGTTTAGCTTCACTGAAATCATATTCCGCTTTCATAGTTATTTCTCTCAGAACGAGTGGCTGGACGGGCTGAAATAAGTCTAGTACGAGATCCTCGCTCAGTGTAAACTACTACTAGCAACCGCCAGAGATGATCCATACCGATCGCAATAAACCGTTGTTCACCTTGAGCAGTTGGATCTTCAAAGGAAAGAGCATTCGGATCGAACAAGACTGCCTCAGCGTCAGAAAAGTGTACGCCGTGCTTTTGCAGATTAATATCGGCTTTGTTTGAATCCCATTCAACTTCCATACATATATTATATGCACAAACGATCGAACTCTATCGATTACCTTCGGTAGGCTTCGCCAACGAGCAAACCCAATAACATTTAGATCGAATATTCAATTTCAGCAGGCAGCATGAGAATAATAACATAACGTTTCAGTGACTGAAGGAGCCATACAGGTTATGAATTCTAAAATTATCGACGTGCTATTTACTATTATGAGTGGAGTAACACTTGGCTATTGGCTTCCTCCTTCAGTTTTGGGAATCACCATGGAGCTAATTGGGATTACAGCTTTTATCATAGGCATTGCATTACCTGTAGGCTTTGGATTACCTCTCCTAAATGAAGATAATTGGTTATATAAACTGAGATTTTGTCTGTTTGGAGTTGGCGGTATACTAACCCTAATTTCAACAATGCTCGATTTAAGCTCGGCAGGTTTTGTTTCATTTGTTAGATGGATGATGGTCATCTGTTGGTGGACAATCATAAGCTCAACTTTAATGAAATACTCTAACTCTTTTCAACCGTTCCAGTTAAGCATAATTAGGGCTTGCTGAAAAAGTAGGAGAATAGTCTTCCAAAACTTAATTGGTCATGGAAAAAGTCTGGGTAATTAGTTTTCATTAAGACAATTTCTCCAAATATAATTTTATCTAATTATAACGACACGAAAATAGGTGGGAA
>JANYIT010000142.1 GCA_025358725.1 Chamaesiphon sp. GL140_3_metabinner_129_sub | reverse complement strand
CAAAAGATTCACAAAACCCAAATGGTCCATAGTCGAGGGTAAAGCCACCAGCGGCGCAGTTGTCACTATTAAAATTACCCTGGCAGTAACCAACACGTTGCCAATTAGCCACCAGTGCAGTGAGACGTTGACGAAATAGCTTCGCCAACTCAACGACTCGATCGGCAAAAACAAGATTCTGATTAATGTCGCTTTTGTATTCTCGCTCAATTAAATGCGACACGATCTTGCTTAACTCTTCTAATGCGCTAGGATGAGCATTACTGCGAGCGCGGCGGGCAAATAGCTCTAACTGACCAACGCGCAAAAAGGATGGTGCAACGCGAGTTGAAATCGCCACAGGATTGTCCACCAAAATATCAGGATCGATCGAGTGGGAGTCCTGAGCATACCAAGGTCGGGTAACGGTGTCAGATTTAGAAACATACAGTGTTAAAGAGCGCGATGTGGGAACACCTAAAGCCTGCATATATTCTTGCGCTAGGAACTCCCGCACACTCGAACGGAGTACTGCACGCCCGTCACCACCACGGCAATAAGGCGTTGGGCCACCACCTTTCAATTGCATTTCCCAGCGTCGGCCATTGATGGTTCCTTCAAACACAGAGATTGCCCGACCATCGCCATAACCATTGCCAGTCCCAAATGGACATTGTTGGATATATTCGGTGCCATAAATCGACAGTGCATAGCCAGTCGCCCAGCCAACCTGTCGCATCGGCTCACGCACAGCAGAAATATCACCAGAAAATACCTGGCGAAATTGTTCATTAAACGCCAGCTCGTCGCTCAACCCAAGTTCTTTAAAAAAAGTGCCGCTATGGGTTACATATTCTGGTCCTGCAAGCGGTGTCGGTGTTACAGGTACGAAATGACCAGAGAAAACCTGTCGGGCACGGCGATCGTCACCATCGACCGTGGCATCTGGATCGGCATTTAAAGTATCCATCAGAGAATAATCCGCCAGTCGCATAAACTCATCAAAGGTAGTTACGCAGGAGGTAGCAGATGGTTTAGATTGATACGACATTGTTGCTAACGGCCTAGGTTTCAGCGGACGGTGATGCATTCTAAGCTTGATGATAGCGTTTCCCTCCGTTCCGTTGCAACCCTTATATCTAGAGTATTTGTCGATCGAACATAATTAGGGAGTATAGTCAGGATCGTGATGAAATAGTGCAATCGACGATCGCCAAAACTGTTATTTACCAAGGATGAAATCGACATGTTATCTAAGTCTATTCAAGCCTTTAACGATCGAGTAGCTGCCGATCCACAATTGCAAATCGAGATCCGATTCTCTTTCAGAGAGGCTTCGCCAACGATAACTTCACCAATGGATTTTTTAGCATTGGCGAAAATAGAGGGACTCGATCTCACTGGAGAAGATTTTCAGATTTTGGTACAGCAAGCTTATCAGCAGTGGATCGAGAAGTTAGATCCGAAGATGAGTGGTTTTTTTAGCCAGATTCATGGGGAAAAAGAACTGGATGACAGGTTAAAAGTTTGTCAGTCGAGTCATGATGTGATTGAATTGGCACAGGAGTGTGGAGTTAAATTATCGGAGGATGAGCTGCAACGGGCTGCAATGGTTGCAGAGGCTATTTCTGGCTTTAGCTTTGAAAAGCTCTGGTTCAGGGGGCTAGGATTGATAAATTAGTGCATACTATCTCGGAAATACCTGGAGTTTTTAGCCGAAGTTAATAGTACTAAATGGCAATTTTAAACCCGGCACTATTCTTATGTCCCCCACCTCCATACAGTTTAGCGATTTCCGAACAGTCAAAATCAGGCTGGGAACGTAGAGAATAGGAGATACTTGATTTCCCTCTCAACCAACTAGCCACAACAGGATAATCTGGATACTCTTCGAGCATTTGGTGACATAGATCGGAAACGATATCATAATTGGAGCAATTGATTAACGGTATTTTAGCTCCAGTTATCCACTCTCCAGTCGGAGCTTGATAAGGTGGTAGAGCATCTAGGTAGACGTGTTTCAACATCCCTTTAATTTCTTTAGTTTGATATCTCAGCAGAGTGGCACCATCTTGTCGTAACTGCTTTAAACCTTCTGGTGTAAGTAAGTCAATCCAGAGGTCGAATTCTTGCGGTAGTAATTGCAGTCCAGCGGCAATTTCGCCAGTACCTTCTAATTTCCATAGACAATTCTTCAGTTGCACCCCAAGTTTCCCTGACTGGAGTGGTAGAGCGGATTACCTTTCACTCCACAGAAAGTGGCTACACCGTCGCTCGGCTCCAAGCACCTCGCGCCCACGAGTTAACCACGATTGTCGGTAATTTTGCGAATATTCAAGCTGGACAAACTCTCCAACTTCAGGGCACTTGGAAGGAGCATCTTCAGTACGGACAACAATTTCAAGTTGTTAAATACAGTGAAACTAAACCCGCAACGCTGACAGGGATTGAGAAGTATTTGGGTAGCGGTTTGATTAAAGGAGTCGGCCCCGTTACCGCTAAACGGATTGTGGCACATTTTGCGCTGGACACTTTAGAAATTATCGAGCAAGATAGAGATTGCCTCCGGCAGGCTACGCCAACGATTAATTGAAGTTCCAGGTATCGGTAAGAAACGAGTCAAGATGATTCAAAGTGCCTGGGTGGAGCAGAAGGCAATTAAAGAGGTGATGCTGTTTCTCCAGAGTCATGGAGTTTCGACTACATACGCAGTGAAAATCTTCAAACAGTATGGAGACAAATCGTTGGCGTAGCCTCTCGTAAGAGAATCGCAGTTGTCACTAATAATCCCTATCAATTATCAGAAGACATCTTTGGAATTGGCTTCCTCACAGCCGATCTCATCGCTCGAAATTTAGGCGTAGATCCCGCTTCTACTTTCCGTTATCGAGCTGGTATCAAACACGTTCTAGGAGAAGCTGCCGAAGATGGACATTGTTTCCTACCTCAGCCGGAATTATTAGTAGCGGCGACAACTAAGCTGACTACTGAAGAACATACCGCAACTGAGAAGGTGGTGTTAGAAGTGTTGCGAGAAATGAGTCTGCAACAGGATTTAATCTTAGAAACAGTCGAAGAAATTCCGTTGTATTTCCAACCTAGTTTCTTCTACACCGAACAGAATTTAGCTATTTCGATTCTCAAACTGCTAGAACAACCCCAAGCGGTAGATTTACCCCGCGTCCGTAGTTGGATTGAACGATTTACTCAAAGTCAGGGCATCAGTCTTTCACCCGAACAACAGCAAGCGGTGGAAATGTCGGCGACTCAAAGGGTGATGATTCTCACAGGTGGTCCAGGTTGTGGGAAGACGTTCTGTACCCGCACGATTGTCGCCCTATGGAAGGCAATGAATAAGAAAATTGCCCTTGCTGCGCCGACGGGGAGAGCCGCTCAGAGGCTGTCAGAAATGGCTGGAATTGAGGCTAAGACCATTCACCGTCTGTTGGAGTTCGATCCGGCAACGAGAGGGTTTAAAAGAGGTGTAGATGAACCTTTGCCTCACAATGCGTTCGCGTAGCGTCCACTTTGTGGAATCGTGGTCGATGAGGCATCCATGTTAGATCTGTTTCTGGCGAATTCTTTAATCAAAGCGATTCAGACTGATGCCCATTTACTGATTGTGGGAGATATCGACCAACTGCCTTCGGTGGGGCCAGGAAGCGTGTTGGGCGATCTAATTAAATCAGGTCGAATTCCAGTTGTCAGGCTCACTCAGGTATTCCGTCAAGCTCAATCGAGTGGGATTATTCGTGCTGCTCACCAAATTAATCGCGGACAGTATCCCACCCTGGAACCGATTTCCGATGCGCCTGTGTCGGATTGTCT
>JANYIT010000111.1 GCA_025358725.1 Chamaesiphon sp. GL140_3_metabinner_129_sub | reverse complement strand
GGGCGATCAAATCTCGATCGCCCCCTTCTCTAATTTCCAGCCTGTAGAATTACTCACATCTTGCACCAGTATGAAGGTATTCGTAATGAGCGTAGATCTTCGGGTACCCATAAAGGGCACCCCTACAAGTTACCTGTAGGGGTGCCCTTTATGGGTACCCACAGGATGCCGCAGTAATAGTATTTACGCATTGTCTTGTCTCGCTTTTCACGTCAGGGAACAAAGGCGTGCGCGAGCCGCTGGTGCAAGATATGAGATTAATAATTGATCGGTTAAACCGCTATCCTAACGGCAAAGAAACCAACGGGAGTGTAATGTGAACCATTCGATCTTCATCGATCGTAGTTCTAGCAAACACGCCATCATAAATATCTACTATCTTCTTGACAATTTTCAAACCGATCACTAATTCTTGGTCTTCGATCGATCGATCCAGACAATCGCTGACCCAGAGATGAAATAATCGATCGATAACTCGACCGCAAATCTTTACAGGTACCCCAGATTCAGAAGACTTAAATATATTGTCTAATAATTCTTTAACGATCCACTCACAGTGCTGTTCAGTAACGGCAACTCTGGCATTTTCCAGATCGATTTTGATGTCTTCTACTTGATTCAAAGCTTGAGATTGAACGATCGATATCTGTTCGACAACTTTTTTGATATTACAAGTTTCCTCATTATCAAATTGTTTTTTTTCTAAAGCGAGTTCTAAATAAATCCAGAACTTATGGGTTAGTTGTTCTAATTCAAGTGCCGAGCGACTGGCAGATTTTACTAATTTCATAATTCCCACTCGTTCCAACTGATGAATATTGCGATCAAGGTTTTCAAGCTGCTCGATAATATTGCTCAAAGGCATACTCAATTCATTGCCAAAACCTACTGCTAAATCGCAACCTAATTCACCTAAATCGTTTTCTAAAACAGTAATATTTTTTTGCTGAAGCTTGGTTAATGATTCGATCCGATCAAATTGCTTTTTAGTTCGTACCATCGATTTCACCCTAGCCCGCAGTTCGAGACCATCAACTGGTTTGTTGATAAAGTCATCAGCACCTGCTTCCAAACATTGAGCAAGAATTGACTTTCCCGCAGCCGCAGTGACCATAATAATCGGAATTGATCGCCATTTTCGCATCAATTTAAGTCGCTTACATACTTCTAACCCATCCATAATCGGCATCATCAAATCCAATAAGATGATATCAGGATTAAAGCTATCTAAAGATGCCAGTGCCTCTTCACCATTGCTGGCATAGTACACCTCATAATTATCGGTGGCTAGCAATGTTTCGATTACTTCAAAATTATTCGGTTCATCATCAATGACGAGAATTGAATAGCTGTTCATGGGGATTAGGGTTTAGGCTTTCGGCTTTAGGTTTTAGGTTTTAGGTTTGAGAGTATTAGTCCAAATCTAAGTTCTCGATCGCATTATTTAGTTTAGATTGCCGATTGGTTGATCTAGATCTAAAAATTGTTGAATAGTTGTTGCTAACTGCTTGAGTTTAACTGGTTTGGTGAGGTAATCGGTGGCACCAGCATCCAGGCATTTTTGCCGATCGCCATTCATGGCTAAAGCGGTGAGCGCGACAATCGGCACATGACTTAATTGGGGATGATTACGGATGTGGCGGATAGCTTCTAATCCATCCATTTTGGGCATTTGAATATCCATCAAAATTAGGTTAGGTAGTTGAGATTGAGCGATATTGATCGCTTCTAAACCATTTCTTGCCAAAATAGTTTGATATCCTTTGGCCTTGAGATAGCTAGAAATGCTATTGATATTAGCTTCGTTATCTTCAGCCAGCAAGATCGTCCATAATTTCTCAGCAGATTCACCAGTTAAGGGATCTAGTTGTTGCTGATTTGGCTGTGAAAAGCCTAGAGCTGGAGCTAATCCTTGCCCAGTTGGATCGCCTTCAGCCTGCGGCATCGGTAGATCGACGATAAACTGACTGCCAACACCAACTTCACTCCGAACTTGGATACTACCACCGTGCATTTCGACAATCCCTTTGACTAATGCCAATCCTAAACCCGTGCCATGATGTTGCCGATTTAAGGCAATATCAACTTGCACAAACGGCTGAAATAATTTGTCAAAATCGGCATGATTAATCCCAATGCCCGTATCGATAATCGCCAACCGCATCACACTTGCAGTTGGATTGTCTGCGGCGGTGGAGCCACTCTGCTGAATAATTGTCACATTCAGCGCGATACTTCCACCCACAGGCGTGAATTTAACGGCATTGTTGAGTAGATTGATCAGGACTTGCCGAATCCGGCGTTCGTCGATCGAGATATTGGGAACGCGCGGCGGGAGGTGAATTTGCAAGCGAATCCGTTTTTGGACTGCTTGCTGTTTGACAAACGATAGACTGGCATGACACAGCTCGCAGATGTTGGTTGGAGCACATTCTAGTTCGACTTGTCCAGCCCCAATTTTAGCTAAATCTAAGATATCGTTGATTAATTCTAACAGGTGATTGCCACTGCGTTCGATCGTTTGGACTGCCTGAAGTTGGGATGGATTCACGACCCCAAAGATTCCTTCTTGTAAGCCCTCTGTCATGCCCAAAATTGCGTTGAGGGGCGTACGGAGTTCGTGGCTCATATTGGCGAGAAATTCATCTTTGAGCCGAGTTGCGCGGACGAGTTCTTCGTTCCGGATGGTTAGTTGGTGATTGCTTGCGAGTAGCAGTTGTTGATCGATGCATCGATCTGCTAGTTCTTGCTGAAGTTGGGATACATGCTCTCGCCATAGCTCATTGGGGTGGGATCTTTGTTGCAAACTTTCCCGCGTCAGTAGCCCCACGAGGCGATCGTCACAATCGAGCAATGGTAAGTGATGAATGTGATGTTGGCAGAGCAGATCGATCGCTACAGCCAGATCGGTGAAGGCATCCTCCCTCAGCGTAATCACGGGATAATTCATCACCTCAGCAATTGTTACCTGCTCCAAGGGAGAGGCTCCGCCAACAGTTAGCGGCAAAGATTTGGCAACTAGCCGGACAACGTCTCGATCGGTCAAGATGCCCAATAATCGCTGGTTTTCGACGATTAATACACAACTTGTCGGTCCACTGGTGCCAAAAGAAGTCGAAGTAGCCACTGCTGTACAAGATTGGGATTCACAATCGACATGTGCCAATGAATTTACCGCATTCATTTGGGCGACTGCCTCCAGTACCGTAGTGTCTGGACTAACTATGAGTGGATTGCGGACGATCGCCGATTCCAGTTGAAATGCCACGATCGCAGATGGATGCATCATTTTCGCTATATTTGAGCCAACTACTTCTAGAATGCCCGCAAAAGTGCCAAATTTAAACGTTTCCACACTCAGATGAAATAACTTCGCCACTCTCGGGAATTCTAAAGTAAGCAGATCCCCAGATTTTCGGAGCAACAGTGATGTCGTTTTTCCCTGACAACAGCCCACATCTCGACGGCAAATTGAGTTGCTCTGCGATTGATGATCGATCGATCATCAATCGACAACAACTCCTGAGTCGGATTACTACTCGGATGAGCAGATCCTTGGAGTTATCAGAAATTTTGGCGGCTACCGTTGCGGAAGTCCGGGATTTTTTGGGTACAGATCGAGTCAAAATCTATCAGTTTCAGCCAGATTGTCATGGTTTAGTCATTGCCGAAGCTCTGAATGGAGATCTTCTGCCCTCATTACTCGATTTACATTTCCCCGCTGATGATATTCCGCCTTATGCGCGAGAACTATACCTCCGGTTGCGGGCGCGGACGATCGTTGATTTGGAGTCCCAAACCATCGGGATTAGTCCGCTAGATTTGCTCACTCGTGAAGCGATCGAACAAGGATTGCCCGCGACGCTCGACTACCGCCCCATCGATCCCTGTCATCTAGAATATCTGCGGGCGATGGGGGTAAAATCTTCTGTTGTCGTGCCGATTGTGATTGAAAGCACCACTAGTAATTCCCATTCACTGCCATCACTTCTGCCCGAGGAGCATCTGTGGGGATTACTAGTCTCTCACGATACCGAGCAACGGGTGGTCACACAAGACGAGGTGTCATTGCTCCAAGCGGTGGTCGATCGATTGGCTGTTGCCATTACCCAGTCGATGCTGCTCCAGCAGGTGCGGCAGCAAGCCCAACAAGAAGCCGCGCTGAATCGGATTGTCACCATCCTGCACGCCACACCGACGATCGAACTCCAAGCCGCACTGGATCAGACAGTTGCTATTTTTCAAGGTGTGGGGGGGCGATTGTATTTGCCGCAAAATAGCACTGTCGATCGACCGATTCAAAATAGTAAGCAGTGGGCACAGTTGTACAGTTGTGGCACTCAACCCGATCTGATCGACTATCCATATATTGAAGAAAATCTGCTCTGGCAAAAATATCTGATGTCTGTGGCTACTCCAGCCCTAGGGGAAAATGGTAGCGGCTTATCGGCTAAAGCTTGGTCGGTGGAATGGATGCGCTCTGTTTATGCCCTAGCCGAATTACCCTCCGCATCGGCCATCGACGCGAATATTTGGGCAATTGCCGATCTTTATCGAGAACCCCTGTTCCGTTCGCTCACGCCTGCGTTTGGAGATACGAATATTCGTGGATTATTAATTATTCCGCTCCAATTAGGCCAAGAATCGATCGGTTGTTTGACGATTTTTCGGGGTGATATTGAGAAGGAATTAGTGTGGGCGGGTAGCTGCGATCCAGACAAGCGGCAGATGGCTCCGCGTCAATCCTTTGAAGCATGGCGGCAAATTAGAACTGGACAAGCACAAGCCTGGACAGATCCGGATCTCCGCTTCGCTCAAGCCCTGAGCGAACGATTTGCGGCGGCTGTCAAACAACACCGTCTCTACAAGCAGGTGCAATTTCTCAATGCCAATCTCAACCAACAGATCCAAATCCGCACCGCTGAATTGGAACATGCTACGGCGATCGCCAAACAACAACGCGCTCTAGCTAGTGTCCTGGGTACATTACAAAATGCCTGGGATGTCAAAACTACAATTCGGACAGCTACCGAGGAAGTGCGGCAATTACTGGAGATCGATCGGGTCGCCATTTACCGCTTTGATCAAGATTGGGGCGGTGGTTTTATGACCGATTGCGATGCGATTTCGCCAGGCTGGGAAAAGATTATCCTCGCCACCGCAGCTACCTGGAACGATAGTTATTTGCAATCGACTCAAGGTGGACGCTATCGCGATCGGCAAATATCAGTTGTCAGCGATATTTACGCTGCCAATCTCTCCCGCTGTCATATTGAAGTGCTAGAGAGTTATCAGATTCGGGCTTTTGCGATTGTCCCCGTGTTTGTCGGTCGCAAACTGTGGGGATTACTCGGCATGTATCACCACTCTAGTCCCCGCGTCTGGGAAAATCTAGAAGTAGCTTTTGTGACGCAAATGGGTACCCATTTAGGTGCAGCACTCCAGCAGGCTGAATTAATCGAAATCACTCAAACCAAAGCCAGTCGGATTCCCGTGATGGAGGAGCAGCAGCAAACCCTCTCTGGAGTGATTAGCAAGATTCGGGAGTCGCTCGATTTAAACCGAATTTTTACGGCGACTACTCAGGAAGTCCGCCACTTTATGAGTGCCGATCGAGTGGGGATTTTTCGCTTCGATCCCGAGTCCGGTTACGATTTGGGAGAATTTGTCTCTGAAGATGTCAATCCCCTGTATTCATCAGCATTAGCACATAAAATCGAAGATCATTGTTTTGGCGATCGCTTTGCTGCTTATTATAATGCCGGACAAATTCAAGCAGTTGCAGATATTTATGCCGCCGGATTGTCACAATGCCATATTGATGTGCTGGCGCAGTTTGATGTTCGCGCCAATCTGATCGTGCCCTTGTGCTTGAAGGACGATTTATGGGGACTTTTATGCATTCATCAATGTGCTCATCCCCGTCAATGGCAAGATTGGGAGATTGATTTTGTCAAACAAATCGCCAACCATATTGGGGTCGCATTGTATCAGGCCCAATTGCTTGAAAATGCCAAGGAAGCCGAACGATTGGCTGATCAAGCAAATCAGGCCAAAAGTGAATTTTTAGCAGTCATGAGCCATGAATTACGCACTCCCTTGAATGCAATTTTGGGACTATCAGAAGGATTGCAAGAAAGTATTTATGGGGAATTAAATACGCTGCAACAAACATCAATTGCAACGATCGAACAAAGTGGCCAACATCTATTAGATTTGATTACCGAAATCTTGGATTTGGCTAAAATTGAGTCTGGTCATCTAGATCTCAATCTTGTCCCGACATCTGTTTCATATCTTTGTACTTCTAGTTTAGCGTTTGTCAATCAACTCGCGATCGAGAAAAACATTCAGATCGAAGCTCACATTCCGCCAGATCAAGACCAAATTCTGATCGACGAACTGCGGGTGCGACAGATGTTGATTAATCTCCTCAATAACGCAGTGAAATTTACACCAACTGGCGGTCGAGTAACGCTAAACGTAAATCTCGATCAAGATCGATCGATGTTGCAATTTAAAGTCATCGATACCGGAATTGGCATTGCTCAAGAAAATATGCCCAAACTGTTTCAATCCTTCGTCCAAATTGATAGTAGTCTCAGTCGTCAATACAATGGCACCGGATTGGGTTTGGCTCTGGTGAAGCGGCTCGTAGAAGCTCAAAATGGCGATATTCGCGTTACTAGTACGCCAGGACAAGGTAGCTGTTTTACGATCTCCTTACCCTATGTTGCTGTCTGCGCTTTACCGCCAATTTCGGTACCAAAACAGCCTGCCAGCGAGCCAATCCGGGACTTACAGCGCGATGCTCCTGAGGAGCAACTAACTCAACTCCGCTCGGCACAAGTCCGCCAACAGATCCCCCTCGACTACCAACCCACCCCTGCTGTCCGAGAGCCAGCAAGTGAAAGTCGCGTACCCACCTCAATCACCGCACAGTTACCCCTGACAGCATCATCATTGTCACTACCTGCCGTTGTCTCCGAATCAGTACACGATGCTGCCGCCGAGATCCGCTATCAACGTCAACAGCCGCTGATTCTGCTCGCAGAAGACAACAAAACCAATATTGAAACTTTTTCCCTGTATTTAACCCATTCAGGTTATGACCTGATCGTTGCCAACAATGGGATTGAAGTAATTAGCCTCGCTCGATCGCACCAACCCGATCTGATTTTAATGGATATTCAAATGCCAGGGATGGATGGACTTGAAGCGATCGCCCAAATTCGCCAGATTCCCCAAATTATGCAGACCCCAATTATCGCGCTCACCGCTTTAGCGATGCCCGGAGATCGGGAAAGATGTCTAGCTAGCGGCGCAAATGAATATTTATCGAAACCAGCGAAACTGAAGCAAGTGCGTCAAACCATTCAACAATTAATCGGCGTTCGATCGGCATCATTGATTTCGTAATTCATCAATTGCCAAAACGATCGACCCCTGAGCGCAAATCTGAGCCGAGAATTCGGGTAAACTGTGGAATGGAGAATATCAAAAAAATTTAAATTCAATGGAAATCGGTCAACAAGTCAAAGTTTTTCGCCTCAGAGATAAGGTATCGAACGGCGTTGTGAGTAAACTAGGTAAAGTAGGTATAGTCAAAGATTTCAAAATGACCGATGGTAGCGGTGTCGGTGCCGTCGTCCAGTTTGAAGACAAAACTAGTACCTGGTTTTTTGAAGACGAACTCAAAGTTGTAGAATAATATGCCCCAAATTCTCACCTTCCTTGGTAAAGGCGGTTCTGGTCGCACTACAGTGGCGATCGCCGCCGCCAAACAACAAGCTAACCTGGGTCGGCGGGTATTATTTGTCAGTCAAGATCCTACGCCTGCGACGGGGATCTTGCTGGGTGTTCCCCTTACTGATCGACCCCAATCGATTGGCGCAAATCTAGAGG
>JANYIT010000085.1 GCA_025358725.1 Chamaesiphon sp. GL140_3_metabinner_129_sub | reverse complement strand
AACCCGCGCGTTGTTAAAAAGACCCGTTCAAAATTTCCAGCGAAAAAACCTTTTCATCCTGGTACGGGAACTCAGCACCCACACCTTAGTTTCTCTATTGCTAGCACTGCTTAGAGCTTAACCGAGAAGTATTGCCTCCACTCCTCGTCAGAACTCCCAAGGGAATGGTGCCAACGCTGCGAGTGGAGGAACTAAGAGAACCGCTAGGGCACATTCTGCTTCAGATCGAACAGATGATTCAACCCAGTCTTTTTGATCCAGCAACGGCAAAAGGTTTAATTCGGATTGCGGCAACTGATTATGCAACGGCGGTGATTATGCCAGTTGTGTTGAAGCAACTCACTCAGGTAGCACCTCAATTAGAAGTCGAGTGTCACCAGTGGCGATCTGATGTGGTGGAATTGTGCAGAACTGGGGTTGTCGATCTCGGTTTGGGCGTAATCGACATTGCGGAAATAAGTGATATGCGATCGCAAACGTTGTTCTCTGAGGATTTTGTTTCAGTGGTTCGAGCCAATCATCCGATTACCCAAATCGATCTGACGATCGATGCGTATATCTCATGGTCTCATGCCTTAATCACGATTACCAATCTTCCAGGTAGTCCAGTCGTTAATTCGTTTACAAGCCATGTCGATCAAGCTTTAGCAGAATTAGGCGTAAAACGGCAAGTGATGTTAAAAATACCGCAGTTTCTGGCAGCACCTTTTGTAGTGGCTCAAACCGATCTGATTCTAACGCTTCCACGTCGGATCGCCACACTGATCGCCGATACCGCAAATTTAGCGATAGTGGAGATTCCGATGCAAATTAGCCGATACAGCTATCAGCAAATTTGGCATGAGCGACGGCATGATGCTCTGCTTCATCTGTGGTTTCGTGATTTGGTAGCTTCACAAACACAACAGATCTAAATCAGTCTCTGTCTACTTGGTTGTCCGCAGAGTCAGGGATATCAATTTACCCTTTAACCGATAATTTAAGCCAGACTAAATAACTCAAACATCTGGCGACAAAATTGTTTTAACTTATCAGCTATTTCCGGTTGAGGTTGAATATCGCCTTCAAATTGCCAATCATTGACAGTTGATAATCGCCATTGTTTGCCCCGATGATCGAACCCTGCAACTTCCAACCCGATAAAATTGCGGGTTGACTCGGTTGTATCCTCATAAAATCGAATCTGCACCAACACACTCCGACTTTGCCACCGCCGACTCCAGCCTGGAAAATGAAAGCTAAAATCGATCGAGTCAGGATCGACTAGTTCCTGGGTATCAATATCTTCAGCCCACGGTTTTAAGTCTACTTTTGCATCAGGAAATTCACTCCGAAACAGACTGACTGCAGAGGCAATTTTACTAGTGAGGATAATATCAGTAGCCTGTTGAGCCGCGTTCACAGTTGAGGATTGAGGGTTCTAGATCGATGATGTCAACCATAACATTCTATCTCGTTTTGGACGAGTAACTTGTCAGCCGCTATTAGTTTGATGCGTTATCCTGTG
Organism: Chamaesiphon sp. GL140_3_metabinner_129_sub; assembly: GCA_025358725.1. Taxonomy (GTDB): domain Bacteria; phylum Cyanobacteriota; class Cyanobacteriia; order Cyanobacteriales; family Chamaesiphonaceae; genus Chamaesiphon. Next base: position 18,690 of record JANYIT010000085.1, on the reverse strand, counting down.
GGATAACGCACACTACCAATCACTTGATCCACTTTCAACTTTCAACTTTCTGTCTTGTCGCGCTAAACTGTCGGGAAACCCGACAAGCGCGCGCCGCAACTTTCAACTATTTAGATATCGATCGAGTAGCTGCTAAAATCTCGATCGACATGTTGCAAGCCAGTCTGAACCCCACTCCGTCTGATCCCACCCGTGGTAATATCAAAACCGACAATTTCCCCATTCAGTTCAGGGATAATTCGACAAGCATAGAGTTGGGCAGTTTCGGGTAAAAATACCTGCGGATGTGTTGCGGGAAAGTTAAACATCGAAGGCGATAAAATCCCCTGCAATCCACCACTTTGTTGGGTATTGGGTGCAAAGTCATATTTTGCCCACGAACTATATACCAGGGCATAATCAGCACCCGCTCGATATAACTGGGGAACTTCCATTTCTGCATAGAATCCAGGTTGACAGATCGGGGGTAGATATTCCCACTGTTCAAAGCTATTATTTTTAGCTTTGAGCAGAGCTATAGTCCCTTTTTTACCTAATGCTTTAGTTGGATCTTTTGCTGATAGCAACATGTAGATCTGTTCTTGATGGCGGAATAAAAATGGATCGCGCCAAGCCTGAATTGTCAAGTCTTCAGGTACGTGCTGAAGTTCATAAGGCGCATGGGGTTGGATCCGAATACTCGGAATCCGAAACCAGCGATCGAATGTTTGCACATGATGAGTAAATGCCACACCAATATTCTGTGTCATCCCATCATCTGTTGCTTGATTTCTGGATGTATAAAACATCAAAAAACCACCATTAATTTTGACAACATCCCCACTCCAAATTGAGGTGTCATCCCACCCATGTGGATCTGCCCCAAAGACTCGATCGCTAATCCAATCGATCGTCGTAAAATCTGTAGTAGTTGCATATCCTACCTGAGAACTAAAATGATGTTTGTCCTCAGCAACTAACGATCGATCGGCATTGAGATAAAATAAATGAAAAATTCCGGTGTCTGGTGCAAAGTGATACCAAAAATCCCAAACATGGCGATGGGGATGTTGGAGCGTAGGATAGCTAAATTCTGAAGCGAGGGTGCGCATTTTCTACCAATTCAAAATACAAGATTGGGTGATTAAATTCAAATAAAACTATCACAATCAAAATTCTTGCGAATAGGACAAGAATTTTAGACTGTGAGCAAAGATCGTAACAATTGGATCGCAACAGGTTCACTAATTATTCACTTAGGAATAATGAATGATTTCGGCTAAATTAAGTTTCAATTTTCGTTGAAATTTAATCTTGCGGCTTGAACTATCGATAGTCAATCCGTCATTTACCCGATAGTGCCGATGCTGTCGCTGTAAATGAAATGCCAATGAATGAGCATTTATACTCATCAAACTTGAGGCTAGAAACTAGAAACTATTTGCCTGTTCACTCCTTGCCACTTGCTGAAAATGCTGGAAATTATTTACAGATAAAAAAGTTGAGATCTGCGCTGACACCAAGTTAGAGATTGGGTGTGCCATATATATATTCCAGTAGGCAGGAGGGGATTATTATTTAACATACCCAACCTATCACAGTAAGCGATCGAAACTAGATCAAAAAATAAATTAGGGCTTTGGGCTTTGGGCTTTGGGCTTTAGGCTTTAGAGAAGATCCGCCCAATGATAAGATAGTCGTTGATGAGTAGCATCTGTAGAGGCAAAAAAAATGAAGTTGCGATCGCTAACTATTGCCATCATCATTGGGCTGATTTCCTTGCTAATCGTAGGGACAAATGCCTATGGGTGGATATCGGCGCATCGATCAATGCTACTCTTGACGCGAGATCGTCCACAGCCGCCAGCAACAGCCGTATTTGTACCCAAAAAATCACCACTGGCGATTTCGCTACTTGCTAATCTTGATGACTTGGCTAGTTTAAACCGTCTAGCTACGCCTTCCGCTCAACACTCGGCTGCTCACCAATCAATTCAAAAGTGGAAACAGCAGTTTGGCGATCGATTACACTTGGATTATCAGCGCGAGATCGCCCCGTGGCTAGGTGAAGAAATTACTGTTGCCATCACAGATTTGGATTTCGATTATCTCCCGCAAAATGGCTCCCAACCTGGATACTTAGCCATATTAAGCAGCCGCAATCCTCAAGTTAGCAGTCGTAAGATTCAAGCTTGGTGGGATAAACAAGTTGCCGCAAACAGATTAACCTTTGAATCCTATCAAGGAGTCAAGCTTGCTTATAATAGTCGAGACAGGCTCAGTAGTGCGATCGTTGGCGATCAATATATCCTGTTTGCCAATCACCCCAAAGTCTTGCGGGAAGCTATTAATAATCTTCAAACTACTAATCTGAGTATTTTGGACAATCCTGACTATCAGCAGGTATTAGCCGCCAATAACCATCATAAAATTGGGGTTGGCTACGCTCGATTACCAGATTTGAAACGCTGGCTGGGTAAAGAAGCTGGTGAAAAATATCCATTAGCTGGACTAAATCTCGGAGTCGATCGACAGGGATTAATCGCTGACGTGTCATTATATCTTACTCCTAGTCAAATTTTAGTCGATCCAAACTTGACACCAGCTCAACCAAAACTAGTTAATACACTCCAATACCTCCCCCGTCAGAGTAAAATTGCGATCGCCGGAACAGATTTATCACATTGGCAACAGCAATTAATTAACATTCTGCCCGAACTTAAAGCGCGAACTTCGCTCATAGAAAGTAGTCTAGCTACAATAGACAAACAAATTGGCATCGATCTGACTCAAAATATCTTCAGTTGGACAACAGGCGAATATGCCCTCGCTGCTATCCCCAATCCTACTCGAACTACTACTGATTGGGTGTTTATTGCCGAACGTACCCAGCCTGAACGGGTAGATGATGCGATCGCTCATTTTGATCAATTAGCCAGTCTTGCAGGTTATCACGTTGGGCTACTACCGTGGCAGGACAAACAGGTAATCGGTTGGACAAAACTCATTACGGAAACTACTAATGGCTCAGCTCAATTAATCGCCCAAGTTTCTGGCGTACACACTACCATCGCTGATAAATATACCATCTTGGCGAGTTCAGTTGCCGCGATGGATAGTACACTCAAAGCGATTGATCAACAGTCAATCTTGGATAGCGATCGCTACCAGCGAGGTACTAATCTATTAACAGCGACTGAAACTGGTTATCTCTATGGCAACTGGCAGACAATTAGTCCTCTATTACCCAAACAACTCCGCGAACAATCTCTAGTCAAATCGCTCAGTGATGGTATTTTGTCGGGACTACCCAATATTAGTGTCAATAGCTACGCCGAAGCCGGAGTGCAGCGCGTTACTCTCTTGTTCCAGGTTGAATAGCACTAAATGCTTCTAAACTATAGACAAAATAGTTTAATTCACTGTATGATAGAGTGTCTGGCACACTTGTAATGCGTTTGACTAGCGGTCGCGTAGCTTCACAAGAGTCGATCGAGTTTTTTGTAAATAGAGAAAGTTATACACATGGCGAAGAAAGGCATGATCGAGCGGGAGAAAAACCGCGAGAGACTAGTAGCAAAATATGCAGACAAACGGGCAACTCTATTAGAAGAGTTTAAAAATGCACCTACAGCTCAAGCAAAATTTGCAATTCACCGCAAAATCCAACAATTACCTCGCAACAGCGCACCAACACGGTTGCACAATCGTTGCTGGGTAACTGGTCGTCCACGTGGATACTACCGTGATTTTGGTCTATCTCGTAACGTCCTGCGCGAATGGGCACACCAAGGTTTATTACCTGGTGTTGTCAAATCTAGCTGGTAAGAAGATGGTGGGTAATGGGTAATTGGTTTTACCCAACTCCCAACTTCCTAATTTCCACAACAGCGGTTATCAATTCCCAAGCTATCCAAGATAATATCGCTGACAGCGTTAGCGATGGTGAATTCACCAAAAAAGCTTTCTTTAAAATTAAATGCCTGCATCTCTGTGATAATTGCGATGACTAGGCAACCCAAATCATTTTCGCCTTCCATCCGCTGACGAGTGTAGATTTGAGCAGCACGCAGCGCGATTGTAGCATTGATGGATTCAGGAATAAACTCTCGATCGAGCCATAGCTCCAAAGATGATTGTAGCCAAGCACCTTCCTCGATCGCATCAGTTGCTGGTGGTAAAGTAATTGGTGAGATTGGTTCTGTCATTGCTAACTACCAACTGCGATCTGTTCTAGAGCGGATAATTGTAATGAAACCGATTGTTGCACTCAGGCAGAGACAATCGCAAGCTCAAGCAACTAAAATTAATTATTAATACTGAGCGAACTGCTGCTCAATTCTAAACCTGCAACAGTACTAAGTTCTTCACCGTGAAGCACCTGTGGGAGTTCTACTTGCCAATTGGCTGATGTCAACTCTTCAGCATTGTTCCAATTACTCGCAAATGCTGGTAGAGCTAGCTGACAGGCTGTCCAATCACTGTGGACGGATACACCAAGTTGCTGACAGGCACCTCCATGCAGTCCCTCTGGCCGATAAAAACGACAGTAGCGACATGCAGAAGTAAGACAATTTTGGTTAGTCATCAGCATTACCTTTTGGGAGAGCATCAAATTCAATTCTCTCTTGGTTATTATTATCGCTGCTCCAAATCTACACAAAAGTGATAGCGATCGCCTTTCCCATCTGGCTTGTAGCGATCCCCAAGCCAATTGAGATTTTATATTCTCTTTAGATTCAGTTTATGGAAAGACACATTTGTTGGGGTATTCAGTACATACACGGAGAAAATTTATTAACAGTCAATGTTGTCAGTAATTCACCTAAAACTACTAGGGATCGCTGAAAACCAGCAATTGGCAAATTATGCTGATGTGATATTTTGCCCGTCAAAACCAGATTGATTCTGTCAGCAAAACTATCAAATTGACGGCGAAGTAGTTAATTTGGATACATAAACTACCTAAAATCTAATCACCGATGATCCACCGATGATCCCCAGCTTGATTGCACAAAACTGGCAAACACCCCAGCGGAGCAATTCCCCTTGTCGCGCACGGCAATTGCAATGGGAACAAATGACTATCGCGCCTGAGTCAATTGGCATAGATGAATCATCTGTAGCTGTCGGAAGGCTGCGGCTGTCATGACGTCCCACAGCTACAAAGCGCAGATCCTTGATGGGTGAGATTAATTGGGTGTTTAATTGCTGACAGAGTGCTTGCCGCCCAAAAGTGAGCTGATGGGCTAGGCTAGAACTATTAGTCGCGATCGTCAGTATATCTCTAGAGATCGATCGAGGTTGGCTCCGATTGGCAATCGCTGGTGATACAGTCGCAACCCATGCCTGGACGATCAAGCCCCAATCTCTCACACCTTGCCATCCTGGCTGATTTTGAATCTGGACTGTAATTTGGGAGATTGGTGTTAATGACATAATGGAAGATCCTAGTCAAATGTCTACTTTTTGATGAATTGGCTAAGTTTTGGAATATATTAGTGACACGGCAACGACTAATGAGTTTCGGAACTGAGTAATTTAGGTTCCGACTACTGGTAAGATCAAAAACTCGCGTCTTTAGCTAGACATTTTGATAGTTAACTGAATCGGGTTGCCCGAAAAATTTGTCGTCTGTCTTGTCATACTTCTCAGGTTTTCCGACCAGAGTATGTTGCTGCGACAGCAATCGCGGGTAATCTAAGAGCAGAGTCCCTGCTGATTTAGTTTAGATTGACTGACATCTTTAGAAATATCTGTGTTTAAAGTGAGCTATGAACCACAATCCATCTGACGATAGTGCGAATATACACCCATCTGGTCAAGCTGTAGTCGATCGTGAATCTTATCAGCTCAATCCTTTACTGCAAAAAGCTCTCGGCTGTCTAGACATCAAATTGGAAGACGAATTGACTAGATTTAGAGCGAACCAAGCAGATCGATCTTCAAGTCCAGCAGCGGATGTGGAAATTTTGGAACAGCAATCACGAGATCTCGATTTTGAGGCTGATATTCTCACCGCAGAAATTGTTCAACCAGTGAAGTCTCACCCCATTGTAGAGGACGATCGATCCGCTCGTGGTGAGTCTGAACCAACAGGTGGATTTATTATCATCGATGGACTCTCTACCGCAATAACCAACAGTCGCCATGCAATTACGACTATTGATTATGCACCGATTTCTGTATATCAGGAAGACGTACCTGTAACCCAGGACAATCTAAACTTAAACTTCGCATCTGGCGGCGAAATTGCCTCTTTCCACGATGAATATTTATCATCATCTCAGGAATTACTGCGGCAGATTCAATCTGGTTATCCCGCTGCCGCTGATGTCAGGAGCAATCGCACTCAGTCAGCACCACCTCCCCCCCAAAGTAAACACTTAAACCCGCTCAAAATCGGCTCGATGGCAGTAGCTTGTGTGCTAGTTGGTGGAGCGGCTTATACTGCGCTCAATCCCAGCATTTTAGCCCCATTAACAGCCGCTAAGGTGGTTAGTCCGACGGCAACAACTACGACTAGTTCACTGGGACAATTGATTCAGAGTCCCAATTTGGCAGCAAATGAGTTTACCGAACTCAATTTGAGTACTCTGAACACGATTAAACTGCCAGCAGCAGCAACGGCAACTAATGTTAGTGCAGCCACTTCAACGATGAACGGAATGTCCACAACGATATCGACGGCACCAGTGGCAATTCCCTTTAATAGTACAGGTTCCAAAATTAGCCCTCCGGTGACAATTACCTCCCAACCAAGATTGGCGGATAGTTTAGTCCAATCGCTCCTCCCTGCCAATTATCAATCCTTTGCCAAACAGTCTGGCTATCGTTCTACTCAACCAGGGTTGAGACGTTAGAGTAATCGCCTCATCTGTCACTAGTTACTAATTATTGAATTAGGACTGCCCGATCGGGAGATCCAGAAGTTATCATAATTACTAGGTTAGGTATTGAAATTATCAAGTCAAAAATCTAGGATTAGCAGTGAAATAGATACTCATCTGCTACGCAGGAAACTATAAAGAGGATAGTAATATGGGATTATTCGATCGGGTAAGCAGACTGCTGCGGGCAAATGTCAATGATATGGTGAGTAAAGCCGAAGATCCAGAAAAAATCCTGGAACAGGCGGTGATGGATATGCAGGAAGACTTGGTGCAACTTCGCCAAGCTGTTGCTAGTAGCATCGCCAATCAAAAACGCAGTGAGCAACAATACAACAAAGCGATGGGCGATGCCAATAGCTGGCAGAGCAAAGCGCAACTAGCCTTACAGAAAGGAGATGAAGATCTCGCCCGTGAAGCTCTAGTCCGAAAAAAAGCCTACAGCGAAACCGCTGCTAGTCTCAAAGCTCAATTGGATGGGCAAGCAGGCATGGTAGACACGATGAAAAAGAGCCTGATGCAACTTGAGGGCAAAATTTCTGAGGCAAAAACCAAGAAAGATATGCTCAAATCTCGTTCTCAAGCTGCCAAAGCCCAAGAACAACTTCAGGGTGCAGTGGGACGAATCGGTACCAACAGTGCGATGGCTGCCTTTGAGCGGATGGAAGAAAAAGTTCTCGTGCAAGAAGCCAGATCTCAAGCTGCCGCAGAACTGACTGGCGCAGATTTGGAGAGCAAATTTGCTGCTCTCTCCGCAGGTAGTGATGTTGATGATGAACTTGAATCAATGAAACAGCAAATGCTCGGCGGTAGTAAATCCACCGCAGCCCTACCGCAAGGCACTGTATCGCCAACTGCGGCAACACCTAAAGATACCGTCAAAGCACCAATGAGTGCTCAGGATGCGGAATTAGAAGCCTTACGCAAACAAATTGATGGTTTATAAATCAGTCGGAACTCGTAAATCGTAACTTGTATAGCAACTGCCAAGGCGGTTAGGATATATCAGATCCCCAACTTCTCGGAGAAGTCGGGGATCTAGCCGCTCAATGTCCTAACTACCTTGGCAACTACTAATTACCTTTCCATGTGCCATGAAAGCCCATCGGCACCACACTAGGTAAACCTAATCGACAGACTGGTGTTTCGTCCAATCGATCGCTATCATAGATCCACACTTCACTTTGATGATTTTCTCCATCATAGACTACGGTGAGAATCCATCCTCGATCGCGATCGAATTTATCGACAACATGAATTGGTTCAGTCGGATATAAATGTCTGTCAAGTTCAGCCGTAGTTAATGTTTGATTCTGTCGATCGAATCGTCCAATTGTACCGACTATTTCTTGACGAAGAATCGTACCTAATTTATGAACTGCTAAATATGTATATCGCCATGATTGCCCAACTTGAGACTGTTGAACGATCGGGAATTCACAACTGCGATCGACTAATTGTTCGTTACTAATTAGTTTCCCATGAGTGGGATCTATTACTAATTGCCAGAGCGTACCGATTGCTTCAGTTTGAGTTGCACCTGTAGCAACTTCTCCTAAAAATTGATTGGTATCAAAATCTGGATATCGAACTAAATCGCAGACAATATTACCATCAGTATCGACATAACCATTCCCGAAATGCCACTGGAACCACGGTTCGACATTAAAGCTACTAACTAGACTTAAATTTTCTCGATCGAATACTAATATTTGAGTCCCCAATTCTGGTTTCCAGCGCATCGATTCACTATAGCTAGCCAGTCCCAATAAAATTGGTATTGGTTGAATCTCGATCGGCGGAATACAAAAAACTAAATACTTACCAACCATCAAAAAATCATGAATAGTCGTCAGTCTGGGCAGTTTATTTTGACTATGCTTAATAATCTTACCACTGCGATCGCTCTCGTAGAGATTTAGTTTAGTTTTAGCACCGATCGAGATGCCAAAATTATAGATCTGGCCAGAAATTGGATCGACTTTTGGGTGTGCAGAATAGACTAATGGGATAGAATCCAAACCCAAATTATCCGTACCAATTGTTTCCAAACTATCCAAATCCAGCGCGTGAGGCATTCCACCTTCCCATAAAGCCAATAATCGATCAGGCAAAGCCAATACCGAAGTATTTGCCACATTCTTCACCGATTTACCCCACCGCTCCCAAATATTGCCAGATGGTAACATTCCATAATTACCATACAACCAGCGATCGACCTTACTTTCTGCTTGATATCCCTCCGTCTGAACGTATCGATAGACCCCGCTAGCCGCCCCCTCCGCAAACGTTACCGCCAAAATTGCCCCATCCCCATCAAACCAATGTCCCACTCGCTTACCAGCCCGTTCTAGTCGTCCTGGGCCATTTCGGTAAAGGGTGCCAGATAATCCAGGTGGAATTACACCTGCGAGAATTTTTAGTTGTGTATGGGGGAATTCAGGAGCAGGATGAGCAAAAGCATTGCTCCAGAGCGGTTTGGTTGTTAATTGTGGTGAAGTAATGGGCATTTAAGGAGTGTTTGTGAGTTAATAATCGATCGACTAATCAAATTTTACATGTTATTCCGTAATCAAAAATAGTCGATAGACATGTCTGTAGATTTCAACGGATCGATCGTAGCAATCAAAGATATTAGTTGAGTAGAAATTTTATCTATTATTATGAGAGCTTACTTCAATTACTTGGAATCAAGATTAATTCATCAGCACAAAATGTCCGAAATGACTTGGCAATTTGATCTTCATTGTCACTTTGCCACCAAATTATATATTCTCCATCCTCGGTACACAACTCAATTATCCCGGTGTTGTTCCCTCGTAGATGATAAGGATCTGCATGTTTTACCAAATCGCCAACTTGAAAAATAAATTCTTTTTTAGTTGTCGGTATAGATATATTTATATTGTTCTGAGAGAGATTTTCTGAGTTAAATTCGGACTGTAGTATTTTAGTGATAACTGGCTTTATTAAAATAGATTTCCTTCCACGGATTGCAGCTTGGAAAATATTAGTTTTTGTATTATCGAGTATTGGGTTCCCCAATTCGTCAAGGAGGTGAAGTTCACGAAATGAGTGCCAACGAGGGGAGATTCCCCAATCTACTTGGGCTAGTTTGCGATCTTCCATAATTTCTAGAACTATTCCTTTCCATCTAAAACGAGTATCCTTTCTTTGAACCGGAACACCTGGAAATAGGAGAAGTTCTTGGTCAATGTCAATGTTCACTCTTTCCAAAGAGTTGAGATGGAGTTTTGCTTCCCCTTTTTGTAGGATATCAATAGAACAATATCCTCTTTCTATCAAAATATTTCCATGTTCTAGTGCAGGTGACTGATATAATTTAACTTCTTCAACATCAGAATCAAAAGATAAATTAGTTTGTTCCAATTCTTCAAATAAACATTGCTTCGCATTCAAATCCTGTCTAACTACTCGTGTAGACAAAATCAAGCCTTCCAACTGAACCAAACATTGAACGGAGCCAGTTTCGATTTTCAGGTGTATCTGCATCTTTTCCAAGGAACCAAACAACATCGGCTCCGATAGAATAGTAATCTAGGGTTCGCTTTTCGAGTTCATTGGATGTGATTTTTGAAAGTTGGCACTCACAAATCAATAGATTGCCATTGTCATAAACAAGTGCCACATCTGCCACTCGTCCATGTTCTCCACATTCCGATAGACGATACTCGACTTCAACCTTTGCACATTGACTTGGATCGTCTTTAATCTGCTGGTTCAAAAATTCAGCTATTTTAAGTTTTCCCTGTTCATGCTCTGGTGATTCAGGATGACGATCGATATTGCTGGTACAAGGATGGCTATGTACAAAGTGTAAGACAAATCCTGGTCGATCTCGTGCAAAAACAATTCCATCACAGAAAGGGCAGATTAGATCACCACATGAAAACTTAGAGCGAAGAGCATGGCCTGTCTTATGCTCAATAGCTTTAACTCGTTCTCTTGAATTTTTGTTAATAGCAACTAACATCCGATAGTCCGATTCTATAAGTGACTCTTGATACTAGTAATCCCTCAAAATATACAATCGGATCTACCAATCAAAAAATTATTCCCAGTTTTTTACATGACCCTCCTGGCGACCAACTAAATTGGTATCGACTCTGGCGCACTACACGATCGATCGCCCACCTCTGAGATTCCTGCTTTTGACTGGCTTTGACTAGGCTAAAATTGTTTGATAATCGATCTGTAACTACTATTTGGCGATCGCTACTATGTCAGAGATATCTATCGAATCTACGCTCCACGAAGAGCGACTATTTAGCCCCTCACCAGAATTTTCCCAAGCCGCACAGATCAAGAGCTTGGCGGAATACGAAGCTATTTACGCCCGCGCCCAAGCCAATCCCGAACAGTTTTGGGCAGAACTCGCCGAGAGCGAACTGCATTGGTTCAAGAAATGGGACAAAGTTTTGGATTGGCAGCCACCATTTGCCAAGTGGTTTACAGGCGGTAAGATTAATATCTCCTACAATTGTCTTGATCGACATCTCACCACTTGGCGCAAGAATAAAGCCGCGCTAATTTGGGAAGGTGAACCAGGGGATTCGCGCACCCTGACTTATGCTCAGTTGCATCGTGAAGTTTGTCAGATGGCAAACGCGCTCAAACAAATGGGTGTAGTTAAAGGTGATTTAGTCGGGATTTATATGCCGATGATTCCCGAAGCGGCGATCGCGATGTTGGCTTGTGCGAGAATTGGGGCGGTACATACTGTTGTCTTTGGTGGCTTTAGTGCCGATGCTCTGCGAGATAGATTATCCAATGGTAAGGCTAAAGCGGTAATTACCGCTGATGGTGGCTGGCGTAAAGATGCGATCGTGCCGCTGAAAATTCAGGTTGATAAAGCCTTAGAAAACGATGCTTGTCCCACCGTTCAAAGTGTCCTGGTAGTGCAGCGGACAAAGCAAGAAATCCCGATGATTGCAGGGCGAGATATTTGGTGGCATGAAATTCAATCCACCGTCTCCGCTGACTGTCCCGCCGTCGAAATGGATGCCGAGGATATGTTATTCGTCCTCTACACCTCCGGCAGTACAGGCAAACCCAAAGGCGTAGTCCACACCACAGGCGGATACAACCTCTACAGCCATATCACTACCAAGTGGATTTTCGATCTCAATGATACCGATGTCTACTGGTGTACCGCCGATGTTGGTTGGATTACCGGACATAGTTACATCGTCTACGGGCCATTATCCAACGGCGCAACCACAGTAATGTATGAAGGAGTTACCCGCCCCTCCAAACCTGGATGTACCTGGGATATCATCGAAAAATATGGCGTAACCATCTTCTACACCGCCCCCACCGCCATTCGCGTCTTCATGAAAATGGGTGAAGAACTGCCCAACGCCCGTAACCTCTCGTCCCTCCGCTTACTGGGTACCGTCGGCGAACCGATCAACCCCGAAGCCTGGATGTGGTACCACCGCGTCATCGGCAAAGAAAAATGTCCGATCGTCGATACCTGGTGGCAAACTGAGACTGGGGGAATTATGATTACCTCCCTCCCAGGCGCAATCCCCACTAAACCAGGCTCCGCCACTCGCCCCTTCCCTGGTATCGTCGCCGAAGTCGTCGATCTCGATGGCGAAACCCTCCCCGCCAATAATGGTGGCTATTTAGCCGTAAAATATCCTTGGCCAGGAATGATGCGAACCGTATATGGAGATGATGAACGCTTCCGCAAAACCTACTGGGAACACATCGCGCCCAAAGATGGCCAATACATGTATTTTGCGGGGGATGGAGCGCGTCAGGATGCGGATGGTTACTTCTGGGTGATGGGACGGATCGACGACGTTCTCAACGTCTCCGGGCACCGTCTGGGCACGATGGAACTCGAATCCGCTCTCGTCTCTCACCCCGCTGTCGCTGAAGCCGCAGTTGTCGGTAAACCGGATGAAATTAAGGGTGAAGAAATCGTCGCCTTTGTGACTTTAAATAGCAACTTTGTTGGCGATGAAGCTTTATCAAAAGAGTTGAAAAAACACGTCGGTATAGAAATTGGCGCGCTCGCTCGTCCTGGTGAAATTCGATTTACCGATGCACTACCCAAGACTCGATCGGGTAAAATAATGCGGAGGTTATTGCGCGATTTAGCCGCAGGAAAAGAAGTTTCTGGTGATACTTCGACACTAGAAGATCGTAGTGTGTTAGATAAATTGAGAGGTAGTGATTAGATAAGTTAGATGGCGCACGATCGATAATTCTCCTTATCTACGTGCGTCTTCATAACTTATCAGATTTGAGTTAGATGCCTTAGAATAATAGATACCCATAATCAACTATTTCCTAAATTTGTTCTCGCAAACTCAGATAGAAAGACTATAAAAAGTTCCAGTTGAGTTCGTGCCTTGTTGGATTGAACCACCAGGAATACATTGCAATGTGAATAGTTGGATTCAGTTTCTTTGTTTCATTTTTATTGGTAGGATTAATTGTATAGGTCTTCTACCAAGCTTTAATGAGGATACAGAATGAATGAGATGAGTTGTTCGATCGATCTCAAATCACAGTAGCTCGATTCTCCAGGGGAGAGGCTATGCCAACGACTCGATCATCCAACCATTGTTGTAAAATTACCGCAGCCGCGATCCGATCGATCGTCCCTTTATTTTGAGATACTGAAATATTCGCCGTCTTCATCATTTCTGTGGCAGCATAGGAAGTCAAGCGTTCGTCTACATACTCGATCGGTAATTCTATGACAGCCGCTACTCTCCGCGCAAATTTCTGCACTTGCTTGGCTTGAGAGCCGATATTGCCATCCATAGTATATGGTAAGCCCAGTACCAATATTTCCACCTGTCGCTCTTCAATAATCTGCGTTAATTGGGCGATATCTTCCTGAAAGGAACTCCGCCAAATCGTCGTAATCCCCGTCGCAATCAGTCCCAACCCATCGCAGCCAGCTACCCCGATTCGTTTACCACCGACATCCAATCCTAATGCGGCAACTCTCATATGCTTGATTTTAGTAGCCAAATTCTAGGTGCGATCGATCATAGCTAAATCCTAACCTAATTCAATCCAGATCCCCTGGCATCCAAGCTAAAGCATCAAGATTCAATTCTAGTTTAAATAATTTCAATCGATCGGTAACAGTGAGTACGATCCAGGGAACAATAGACGAGACATCATCAACAAAGATACTAGCTAAGTTATGGATGCGGAAGAACTATTGTGGCGATATCGTGGTGGCGAACGGGACTTTACCGCAGTCGATCTGAGTGGATTTAGTCTAGTCTCTCAAGATTTAATTGATATTGTCCTCAACCAAGCCGATTTACGTAAGAGCAATCTCACCTTTGCCTATCTCAATCGCGCTCAGTTAGTCAAAACCAACCTTTCTAGCTGCAAACTAGGTGGGGCAACATTGATCAGAGCTGATCTTCAAGGTGCCAATCTGCGGGATGCCGATTTACATGGAGCTAGTCTCCAATTTGCCGATTTTCGCGGTGCAGATATGACCTGGGTAAATCTCCTCGATGCCAATCTAATGGATGCCGACTTGCGAAATGTTAATCTCAGCGGTGCCAATCTTAGTGGTGCATGTTTGCGAGCAGCTAATTTTCGAGAAGAAAAACGCAGCTACAACTCCAATCTCCGTAGTGCCAAGCTCTGTCGTGCCGATCTCCGCAATGCGAACATGGCAGGGGCAAATTTATCAAAAGTCGATCTGAGTTATGCCAATCTCACCGAAGCCAACTTGAAAGGAGCAGATCTCACTGGCGCAAATTTGACAGGTGCAAAATTAACTAATGCAATCCTCACTGAAGCAAATTTACATGAGGCAAATCTCCCCCATGCAGATCTCTCTCTCGCCAAGCTCGAACGCGCAATCCTGACAGCCTGCGATATGACAGGGGCAAATTTGAGTAGAGCAATCATGTCAAAAATCAAGTTGGCAAATACCAATTTGAGTTATGCGGATCTCACGGATGCCCGAATGCACCACGCAGATCTTACCCGCACAATCTTGTGCTATTCAAAAATGATCCGAGTGGAATTAATCGAGGCACATTTGGCTAAAACCGATCTAGAAGATGCCGATTTGACAAATGCTAACTTGATGCGTGCCGAAATGAGCAGTGCCAGTATGGTGGGCACGATTTTAACTGGTGCCAAGATGCCTGATGGCAGACTATATGCGAATGTGTAATAATTTTGGATTATCAGTCAAGTAGGGCAATTCATCAGATCCTGTAAAACAGCAAAAAGCCCCAGCCTGCAATTGTGACTAGAACCATAAGTTTGCCATTTTTGGATCATAAGCTTGCGATCTCTGAAAGCTGAAACTCTCATAACTTGGTAAAGATGGGAAACATGGCAAGATACCTTGAGTAATCATAAGTTTGCCGCGTGTTTTAAAAGCAATCGTAAGTTTGCCGCAAGTTTTGGGCTAGCTTACGATTGAAGGCTGTTGATTTTTGCAATTGGCATCGTATCCGATAATGCTGACTTTACTGGCACAACGATCCGCGAACGGTAAGTTGTCCGGTGGGGAAATCTGCGATTTGGAATTTAATATTGAGGTTGAAGTTGCGTGGATTAGAGGTGTTAAGGTTACTAAGGTCAACTTCGATCCGAGTCTGGGGAGATTTACTAACCTTGAAAATAACGGCTAAAACTCATCATTTATCTGGAACTGAATAAATTAAAGAAGGCAAGAATACATTACCACCCTTTCCTGAGCATATTTAGCTTTTCAGATTCATTCAGCACTTTCGAGCAGCTTTCCCAATCAATGTTTTCAACTTTGCTATATCGCTCATCAAAAGGATGTGTCGGTCGAATGTTCTCAATCGATTTTTTAGCTCGTTCTTCTTCACCCATTGCTACATCAACCCAAGCGTCTTGAAGGACATCGGGTATTTGTCCGAATAAACCGTGAATTTCTTCCAGTCGAGACGAGAGCAGTTCGTGAACGCGATCTTCTACTGAATCGCGATAGCGCAGGTTGAGAATCCAGATCTCATCACGGATCTGTCCGATCCTTTGAATACGTCCTTTCCGCTGTTCTAATCTGGTTGGATTCCACGGAAGATCCAGATTTATCAGCGTTCCCAGCCGTTGGAGATTTAGCCCTTCACTGGCAGCATCGGTGCCAATAATTAAGCGCAATTCACCTCGACGAACCATCTGCTTGATTTCTTCCCGTGCCATCCGCTTGAATAATCCTTTGTGCATCACCCCAGAACGCGATGAGCCTGAGTAAATCCCGATCTTTTCTTCGGTTAGATCTTCCGATGATAGTTGAGTAGCCAGCCACATCACCGAATCATAATACTGTGAAAAAATGATGCAGCCCAATTGGAGCCAGCCTTCGTCGATTAGATAACGTTTTACCTCCTTGTACTTTGGGTCTTTTTCTTGGTTATCTTCTAATAGTTGCCGACACTGACGGAGAAGCTCTAGTTCGGCAGGTGCGAGGCTGCGGTTCTTATCGATCGCGGTATCATCATCTAGTTCATCCTCTTCTTCACTCCACGTATCGATCGAATCTTCTGATTCTAGATCGTGTTTACTCAGCAGTTTTTCAATTGTCTTCTGCCCTGCAAACATGGTGCTGCCAATTCTGCGTAACAACAGTGTTTTGTACAGTCCAGCCGATCTGATTCTTTTGCCTAAAAGTTCGCAGAATTCTTCAGCATGTTCGTAGGCTTGTCGGCAATAAAACGGTAAATCGATCGATTCATCGTCATCTTCGCCGAATAATTTGACACGGACGGGTTTGAGAAACGGTTCGCCTGTAGATTCGTCAATCGTGTTTTCCAGATAAGTGCGAGTTCTTCTCACGATATGTCGGAGCATGGGGTTGTGCTGCCGTCCATAGTCATCAAGGACTCGGTTCATTTTGGTCAGATCGGGGCCTGTCAATTTATCGATCGCATCACCCGAAATTACATAATCGCTATCGTTCATTTGTAAGCGTCGGCGAATCTCGCGAAAACTGCGGTGTTCGCCTGCGGGTGGGAACGGATTTCGGAGCCAATCCCAAGCATCATGAACGGTTTCGGGAATTTTCTCATCACCCATGACAACCGGAATAACTTCGGCTGATTTCCGCCATTTGCTCCAAGCATTCCCTAACACCTGTTCGTTGCCAACACCAAGGATATTGAGCATATCCCAAGCTTCGATTGGGTGTAGTTGTACGGGTGTAGCTGTAGCTAAAATCATACTCTTAGTCTGACCGCCGATCGCTAGCAGAAAACTCATCAGTTTATTCGGATCGACGGGTTCATTCGGGCTATTGTCGTTGATTTTCTTCCGTCTAGCTCGATGCGCCTCATCGACGATTACACATTCGTATTTCATGGCTTTCAGAAACTCGGTAATTTCCGAACCAGAAGTAATTAGCCCTTGGGAAATAATCCCGATCCGACGCGGACAATTTTTAATCGATTCTGCACCTTTAGATGGATATTCGAGTCCGTTTTCATCGATCCACTGACGACCATCCCAAATTGCTGAAGGTATACCCACTAAATCTTTGAGTTCTCCTTGCCACTGCAATACCAATGGTTTGGGCGCAATCACGAGAACTGGTTTATCGCCATGCAAAGCCATTAACATGCCAGCGATCGCCAGTTGCACCGTTTTTCCCAACCCTACCTGATCCGCGAGAATATACCGCGCACCACCCTTGAGATGATCTTCAAATGCTTTCTTGATGAAAAACTTTTGATGCGCCCATAAGCCAAGTTCTTGACGATAAATTGGTGCTTCGATAATGGCAGATGCGGGATCTGGTTTTGGTTCATCCAACCATTTTTGATAGTTAACTTCGGTGCGGTTGGCGATGCGATTGATATCCTGAATGACAAAATCGGCGAGAGGTACTGCTTGAGGATGACACCACAAGGCATCAAATTCCGTCTGTACCCATTCGATCGAGTCTGGACTATCATCTTCCCAAACTAGTTCGTAATTGAGCTTCCAGGCGGTTTTACTCTCATTTACACTACCTAAAAAGCTAGTCTTGCTACCGTCAGCATAGGTGATGACTCCAGCTTTGCCGTGAATCAGTCCGAATATTTCATCGGGCAATACCCGCACCTGCATCTTCCCCTGAGTGAGAAAGGTAAATAGTCGGGCGAGTCGAGGATATGACAGTTGGGGTAATTGTTCGGGCGAACCCGCGCACCAAGAGCGACGGATGGCTTGCTGGGCGGCTTTAGCTGTTTCGACATCTTGGATAGAAACATCGGAGTTACAGACAACTCTAATCGTTCCATCTAGTTTTTCTAGAGCTTCCCCCGCTACCTCCAAAATACTCGATCGAAAGTAACCAGCAATCCGATCGTACCGTACTGCGCCTTTGAGCTTTCGATCGAGAAATTCATTGTCTAACCCCTTTCGCCGCGAAGAATAACGCTGCATTTACCACTCCACCCACAATTGTTATCTACACCAGCCAAGACATTGAACACTCATGCTTAACGTCCAACCGCTTAACCATGATCGTTTTCTACCGCGCCAGCTAAAACACGAGCTGCTTCAGCATCCTTTTTCCAATGGGGTAGATGGGGAATATGTTCTAGCTTACTCACATAGCGAAGAATCTCCAACGCACGTTTGCGAACATTCCAGTAGTCGGGTACTTCAACCTTGAGATAATTCAACCCTTCTTGAACAGTTTCTGTACGGTAATGTTCTAGATCTGTGGAGAGGAGGTTAAATGGCACACCCAAATTCAAACCGATTGATAAACAAACCAATCACAATATCGTGCATCACAACAGATTTAGAAAAGCAGATGGTTTTACGAGCCAGTCGCTTAATT
>JANYIT010000090.1 GCA_025358725.1 Chamaesiphon sp. GL140_3_metabinner_129_sub | reverse complement strand
CGAAGTAACCCGCGCGTTGTTAAAAAGACCCGTTCAAAATTTCCAGCGAAAAAACCTTTTCATCCTGGTACGGGAACTCAGCACCCACACCTTAGTTTCTCTATTGCTAGCACTGCTTAGAGCTTAACCGAGAAGTATTGCTACGGATCTGTGAATAATATGCCAGAAAAATCTAAGCGAATTAGCTTCCCCAAAGAAGTGCGCGAATATGTATTTCAGCGAGATAATCATCAATGCCAGAGCTGTGGACAAACTACCAAATTGTCGATCGATCATATCATTCCTCTTGCTACAGGTGGTAGCAATGATATTAGCAATCTACAAACTTTATGCAGCTCGTGCAACAGCCAGAAAAAGCATTATTTCGATGCTAGATTTGATCGACGTTTTAGTTGATTTTTATGCTGGTTTGACTGTGATTACTCCATATGCGCTGGGCGAGAGATATTGACGCGCTGCAAGTTGGATCGTGGCAGTCTCAACAGATTGGATTTGTTGGGGATAATTCAGGGCGGGAGTGAGATCTCCGACTACAGACTGATAATAACCGTAAAGATCTGCTCGATCGCTAGGTGTTTCCATCCCAAAGATATAACGATTGGCAACTTGACGACGAATGCGGGCGATTTCTGCTTCAGTTACTAGAGTGGTTTGGAGTTGAGCAATATGGTGGGTGATGATTTGCTCGACTTCAGCTAGATTTTCACTCGGTAACTGGGCACTGAGATAAAATAAGCCCTGAATCCGGTTGCTCATATTGCTGACGCTGATATTATTTACCAGTTGGCGTTCTTCCCGCAATTCTTTGACTAATCGGGAGGTTCGTCCCGAACTGAGAATGGCAGCGAGGATATCGAGCGGATAGGTTTCGGCTAAATTCATCAAGCCAGGAACACGCCACACCATAATCAATCTTGCCTGTTGCAGACTAGGATCGATATGCTCTTGGCGAACGATGCGGGTAAAAGCAGGTTCGGGAGTGGGATGAGACTTTTTGCCCACAAATTCTAGCGCGGGGATACTGCCGCTTTGAGCAGCAAAACCATCAGCGACGATATTAATCAATTCATCTACAGGTAGATTCCCCACAGCTACCGCAGTCATCGCAGTTGGTTGGTAATGAGTCGCATGAAAATAGCGCATCTGTTGGGGCGTAACGCCCTCAATCACGGCTTCTGGCCCTAAAACTGGTCTACGATATGGTAACTTGGCAAATGCCACTTCGATCGCCTGTTGATAGATGCGACGTTGAGAGCTATCATTCGATCGGCGAATTTCTTCCAATACCACCAATTTTTCTCTGGCAAAGTCATCATCAGGAATCCGAGGATTGGTGACGACATCAATCTGTAGTGGAGCTAGAGCCGCAAAATCTTTGGGTGCTGTCGTGATGTAATAGTGAGTATAGTCCTGACTTGTCGCTGCATTAGTTACTGCGCCACGTTCTTCTACCAGCCGTTCAAATTCTCCTGCTGCCAGTCTGGATGTACCTTTGAACACCATATGTTCCAGGAAGTGCGCCATCCCATTAATCGCATCAGTTTCGAGGAAAGAGCCGACATTGAGCCAGATATTGAGATTTACCGCTTCGACAGGCATCTGTTCGGCAATAATGGTCAATCCATTGGGCAATGTATGAACTGTCGGGCGATTGAGCGTGCTAGTCACGGCGATTTTGCTCCTGCTAAATAAGACATTAGATTTAATCATAGTCGAGATTACTTATGGCTGAGAATTATAAATATTTTGTGAACAAATTTGGACATGCTCAATTAATCGATCGCAAATTGGGAATACTAGCGATCGATGGTAGTTAAATATCTATAAACTCCAGTTATTTAGATTACTACAAATTACGATCGTCTCGACATAATGGCTAGGTAACTGTATGTTAAATATTTCACAAACACTCGAACGCTGGGAAAATATATGGTGTAGGAAAAACATCATTTATTGGGCATTTGGTTGGTCAGCTTTATCACTATTTATTTATATCTTTTTTAGTGGGCCAGCACAGGGGATCGAAAGACCACTGTGGTATCGAATTTTCACTGCTTATATTTTACAGAATGTCCCGTTATTAGTTGCGGGACTACTGTGTATTCGCAATGGATTGAGCCGCCGGATGCCTAGCGGGAGCAAGGTTTGGTTGCTGATGGGGATAGCCTTGATCTCTTTTTTAGTGGGAAATATCTTCTTTAGTTCGTGGGAATTGGTCTGGCACCTCAATTCAACTGGTTCTCTTGGCGATCCATTTTTTACGATCTTCTATATCTGTCTGTCATTGGCAATGTTTATTGCGATTACTAGTAAGCGCGTGCGGTTGAAGCTATATCAATGGGCAATCGTTGCGGGAATCGGTCTCTATGCCGCAATCATCGTGATCTGGATTCTCAAGCCTCCGGCTGTGAGTCTCGCCACAGCAGCTCAGGAACCAACTGTCTCTATTAGTCAAATTCAGAGTTCAACAACGGCTGCATCGGCTGTCACTGCCGCCCCGGATGTCACCAAGCCAGTGAGTGAACCAACTACCGAGGTACCTGGATGGGTAATGTTTTTTGATGGTATTTTGAAGCCTTATGGTCAAACTTTGAATATCTTTTATGTCTGGTGTGATGTCGTTTTATTCATCTTGGCAGCAGTGATGATTTTAGCTTTTTGGGGTGGACGACTCAGTAATGCTTGGCAAATAAATGCTCAGGCAATTATTTGTTTTTATATTGCTGATATGTGGTTTGCCTATGCGGGAAATCAGATTAAAGACTATCAAGGGGGATTCATGTTAGAAGTCTTCTGGATTCTCGGAGCTATCCAGTTTGGTGTTGCTGCGGGCATCGAATTCGAGCATATGTTAGCACGTCAGAAAGGCAGTGTGATGATGGATTAATCTAGAAGTTTGTAGATTTCTAGGTTACATTGACATTGCTGAATTTAAGGGTAGGGGCAATTCATAAATTGCCCCTATCCTAAATCTAGAAAAGATGTGCGGACTCCATGTAGACTGAGGATTGAAAAAAATCGGGTGTGAGTCTACACATGCAGCAGTTATTTCCCTCCCGTCAGAGGATCGCCATCACCTATGGGTGGTTATTGGTGCAGTTATTCACAATGATTCCGGCGCGGGCGCAACAACAAGTCATCACACCGCCGCAAGTATTGCCAGCGATTTGTGCCAATCAACTACCGATCGCGATTAATGCGATAATCGATCGACCAGAATTGCGTCGCTATCGGTGGGGCATCGTCGTCCAGGGATTAGGTGGAACAAATCAACTTTATAATCGAGATGGAGATCGATTATTTATTCCCGCTTCTAATATCAAATTAATTACTACAGCGGTGGCTCTACGCCAACTAGGAGCCACAGCGCGACTACGGACATCGATCTATCAACTGCCGAGTACAGGGAGTCTCAGCAATCTCTTAGTGGTAGGTAGAGGCGATCCTAGTTTAACGGTGAGTGGCTTACAATCGATCGCGCAACAACTTCAGCAGCGCGGTATCAAACAGATCGGCCAAATTAGTTTTGACGATAGTTATTTTCGGGGGGAACAGATTAACTCTGATTGGGAATGGGGCGATTTATCGACTGATTATGCCCCGACGATTAATAGTTTGATGCTCAATCAAAATTCTAATCCGCTCACAGTCAGTCAACAGCAAATTGGAATGCCGCTGAAATATACCTGGAAAGATCCGAGCTTAAATAATTGGCAGGTAGATAATCAAAGTGTTACCGCTCCAGTCGATCAAAATAGTAATGTCAATGCGTTCAGCTCTGCTGTACCGAAGGTAATCGCAATTTTTGGTAAACCCATCTTAAAATTGACAGGTAAATTGGCTAAAAATGCCGCGCCTAA
The DNA here is from genome assembly GCA_025358725.1 of Chamaesiphon sp. GL140_3_metabinner_129_sub. Taxonomy (GTDB): domain Bacteria; phylum Cyanobacteriota; class Cyanobacteriia; order Cyanobacteriales; family Chamaesiphonaceae; genus Chamaesiphon. The sequence goes on along the minus strand of JANYIT010000090.1, from coordinate 4,552 downwards.
TCAAATTGATTTACCAGTGCTCAATCCGACAGCATCGTTTATCAGTGCTGTTCGACAAAGTTTAAATCGATCGGGAATTACTGTCGGCAGCACGCGATTAGTATTAGGACAAAATACTGCTAATTTGCCAGAAATTGCGATGATTAATTCACCCCCAATTGCAGAACTAATTCAAGAAACTAATCAGCATAGCAATAATGTTTATGCAGAAATTCTGCTGAGATCGATCGGACATACTCATCCCGAACATAATACTGGCAATGAAGATACCAGTAATCTCGGCATTGCCTTAGTCAAACAACGCCTGACCGAAATAGGTGTAAATCCTCAATCCTACCGAATTAGTGATGGTTCTGGTTTATCTCGACATAATTTAGTTGCACCGATTGCTTTTACTCAACTACTATCAGCAATGGCAACAACCCCAACCGGACAAATGTACCGAGATTCTCTACCAGTAGCGGGAATTAGCGGTAGTCTCAAAAATCGGATGAAAGGAACTGTAGCGCAAGGAATAGTTCGGGCAAAAACTGGAAGTATGAGTGGTGTTGTCAGTCTATCTGGATATATTAATCCACCTCAATATTCACCACTAATCTTTAGTATCATTTTAAATCAACACGATCGATCTACATCACAAATGGTCAAGGTTGTTGATGAGATTATGATCTTGTTAGCTCGATTAAAACAGTGTTGAATTAAGGATTGTAAATTAGATCGATTGGATTGGTATCACACTAGCAGTTAGCAAAGAGGCTTATCATACCCTAATTTTATATTTACAAAAAAGCACAGCCAATAATTTGACTGTGCTTTTTTTAATTAACTAAATATTCCGAAATTAGGTACCCGAAGTCCAAGAGTTAGCGTAATCAATTTGATCCGCAGTCAGACTGTCGATTTGGATGCCCATTGCTTCGAGTTTCATCCGCGCGATTTCTTTATCCACAGCGACAGGGATCGAGTGGATACCAGCAGCGAGATTACCTTTGTTCTTGACTAGGTACTCACAAGCCATCGCTTGGTTGGCAAAACTCATGTCCATTACTGCGCTAGGATGTCCTTCCGCCGCTGCGAGGTTGACTAAACGTCCTTCACCGATGACGATGATGGATTTACCATTGTTGAGTTTGTACTCTTCGGTAAAGTTACGAACGGTGTTGACACCAGATGATTTGCTGGAGAGAGCTTTGAGATCGATTTCGATATCAAAGTGACCGGAGTTACAAACGATCGCGCCATCTTTCATCACGTCGAAGTGTTCGCTACGGATGATGTGCTTGTTACCAGTAACGGTAATAAAGATGTCACCAACAACAGCCGCTTTCGCCATTGTCATCACGCTAAAACCGTCCATGACGGCTTCAATTGCCTTAGTTGGGTCAATCTCAGTCACGATCACATTTGCACCCATCCCACGGGCACGCATGGCGGTACCTTTACCACACCAGCCGTAACCAGCGACGACGATAGTTTTACCAGCGAGTAGAATATTGGTAGCGCGGATGATCCCATCTAGAGTGGATTGTCCAGTACCATAACGGTTGTCAAAGAAATGCTTGGTGTCTGCGTCATTGACGTTGACAGCAGGGAAAGTTAGTACGCCAGCTTTGAACATTGCTTCCAGGCGAACGATCCCAGTAGTGGTTTCTTCGGTGGTACCGATCAGTTCGCTGAGTTGAGATTGGCGTTCTTGAACCATAGTTGCAACTACATCACAACCATCGTCAACGATGATGTTTGGACGGTGATCTAGTGCGGTTTGAACGTGACGTTTGTAGGTAGCTTCGTCATAACCACTGAAGGCGAATACCGGAATTCCGTAATCAACAACTAAACTAGCTGCGACATCATCCTGAGTGGAGAGGGGGTTACTAGCAATCAGAATTGCATCAGCACCAGCGGCTTTGATCGCGATCGCGAGGTGAGCAGTTTCAGTGGTAATGTGGCAACAAGCCACGATGCGAATACCTGCGAGGGGCTTTTCTGCTGCAAACCGATCCCGAATCTGACGCAGCACAGGCATTTCTCGCCCTGCCCACTCAATCCGTTGTTTGCCTAGGGGCGCGAGCGATAAATCCTTAACTTCGTGTTTTAGTGCAGTTGCAATCATAGATACCGTTTTTACAAATATTTAAACTTCGATCTTCTCTTCTAGGTTACAGGAAATTCTCAAATTTATCACTCAGTACAATCAACTAGAGCCAGATGATACTTTCAATACGTTAGCTTGGCATATTGATTGAGAGTAACAAATTAGCAGTGCAATCGATCGTCATAGAAGCAATTCATGAATTTTCGCTACTCCTAAACTAACCCCAGTTCGCGTTTGAGCAAGTTAATTGATTTTAGTCCGATATAGCTCTCACTTTCGACAACTTGGGGAATGCGAATTAAGTCATCACCAGCAGCTTCGATCGCTTCATGAATGAGCGGTAGACTAGCTTTGTCACTAATAATAGTATGAGCGCGGCGGATTGTGGCATTGAGTTTATAGTTATCTTTGGTTTGACAAGCCATCACAAATAAATCGTCACCACGCATACTATGCACCATCATCTCTGCCACCGCCAGAATTCCGGCACTGAGACTGACAATGCCGACATAACTATTTTTGGGTAGAGTTTTGACGAGAGCTAATTCTTTTTCATAGTCTTGTAAATCAACCGGAATTACCCGGATCGATCGAGGTGTTACTAAAGTGCTACTGGCCAATTTTGATTCAACACTACCAATAAAATAACGACTGGTAACGACTGTCGCTGCCCGCGATTGCGCGAGTTGCGTTTCCAAGTGCTCTAATGTGACGAGCTGAACGGGGATTCCCAGCGATTGTTGCAACTCCTGGAGCATCAACTCGCCTGCACCGATTTCGATCTTGGGCACAGTCACAAATACTCTGGCACTACACCGCCATCGCCAATCAATTTCGGTCAAAAATAATTCTCGTGCTTGATTGAGCGAATAACCTTGCGCGAGCAGCGTATTGAGACTTTGGGAAACTAAATCGATCGCCGAGAGGCTAGAATCGATGTGGGAATTAGCCACGAGATGATTGCTTTCATTGCCTAATGACTTGACATAGATGCCCGAACCTGGGACTGATTCAACTAATCCCGTGCCTTCTAATTGGCTGTATACTTTACCGATCGTGTTGCGATGCAATCCTGTCTGCATGGCTAATTGACGAGTACTCGGCAATCTATGCCCAGGTGAAAATTGTCTAGAGGCGATCGCAAACAACATCTGATCGTACAGTTGTTTGGATACGGGGATTTCGCTATCAGTTTGAATGTGGAATTGCATTAAGTTCTTTGTCTGCGGACTTCATACAACATTAAGGCAGCCGCCGTCGCTACATTTAATGATTCTACTCTGACTGACATCGGAATTTTTACCTGAAGATCGGCTAATGCTGCCAAATCATCACTCAATCCCGCTCCTTCATTTCCCAATAAAATCAGCGTTGGTTTGCTGAACTTCACATCCCAATAGCTAGTTTGGGTATGCGAAGTAGTCGAGACGATCTGTACCCCCTGTTGCTGATAACTGGTGAGTAGTTCGGGGAGATTATCACTCACTCCCATCGCTAGTCGAAACCATTGTCCCGCCGAGGCTCGAAGTACTTTTGGATTGTCCAAATCGACACTATCTTGACTCACCCACAAACCCTCTACACCTACCGCTGCGGCGGTGCGAATCATCGTACCCAAATTACCAGGATCTTGAATCTGGGAGAGGACAAGCGTTAATTTTGCCGGAATGGGTGGTTGTGCCAGAGCCAATCGTGGCGCAATTGCCACGATACCATCTGGATTGACAGTAGTCGCGATCGATCTAATCACATCCTCACTGACTAATTCCACTCGATCTCCAGTTTTCAGCATGATCGACCACAATTCAGGATGATGTTCTTGCCATTTCGGAGTACAACATACTGTGATCAATGGATAATTGGCAGCACAGGCTTCCTGGATTAGATGTGTTCCCTCTACCAAAAATGATTGTGTTTCCCGTCGCTCCTTCGCACTTTGAAGTTTCTTAAATTGCTTGACGAGCGGGCTTTGAGTACTAGTTAACATGGCACAATCGATCGAGTCGAGATACTATAAATCAGTAAACAGCGACCAGTGTGCCGCTGTTTACTGAAGCTTCTTATCAAAAATATGCGCGACCCGAGACTCGAACTCGGAAGTCCTTGCGAACACTAGAACCTGAATCTAGCGCGTCTACCAATTCCGCCAGTCACGCAAACAGGTTAATTCTTTAACCAGCTACTCATTATCAAAGATCTAGCCAAGATTTGTCAAGTATTTGACATCTAATCAAGAAAAACACGTCAAAGTTTTGACGATTACAGATTTCTGTTGATTTTGTCCGAGCAATAAGATTGAGGTTTTCCAGGCATTAGTCATTGACCGCAAAAAATATTTTTATTTGTGAGCCATTTATGATATGGTTATGGGTATTGCCTGCGGATATGGCGGAATTGGTAGACGCGCCAGTTTTAGGTACTGGTTTCGCAAGAAGTGAAGGTTCAAGTCCTTTTATC
>JANYIT010000404.1 GCA_025358725.1 Chamaesiphon sp. GL140_3_metabinner_129_sub | reverse complement strand
GAATCCCCATTATGGTGTCGGCGACATTTGAAAATCCCCAGGCGACGATGTTGTCGGGTAGTGATGTGGCGACATTATTGACGGCATTGCAACCATTCCCGATCGATATTTTAGGACTAAATTGCGCGACTGGGCCAGATTTGATGGCTCCCCATATTAAACATCTCTGCGAACAATCGCCATTCGTGGTTTCTTGTGTCCCAAATGCGGGATTACCTGAAAATATTGGCGGACACGCTCATTACAAATTAACGCCTGTCGAACTCAAATTGGCGATGTACAAGTTCGTCGAAGATTGGGGTGTGCAGGTGATTGGGGGTTGCTGTGGTACTCGTCCAGATCATATCAAAGCTTTGGCTGAAATTGGTTCGACTTTACAGGTTAAGGAACGGACTCCAGTATTTGAACCAGCGGCATCTTCATTGATGTCAATCCAGCCTTATCATCAGGATAATTCGTTCTTGATTATCGGCGAACGCTTGAATGCGAGTGGTTCTAAGAAATGTCGCGATTTATTAAATGAAGAAAATTGGGATGGTTTAGTTTCTCTAGCTAAATCGCAGGTTAAAGAAGGTGCCCACATTCTCGATGTCAACGTTGATTATGTCGGACGCGATGGTGTCAAGGACATGCACGAGGTAGTTTCTCGTGTAGTTAATAACGTAAGTTTGCCGTTGATGTTGGATTCCACTGAGTGGGAGAAAATGGAAGCCGGATTGAAAGTTGCGGGTGGCAAATGTTTGATGAACTCGACCAACTATGAAGATGGTGAAGAACGCTTCTATAAAGTATTGGAAATTGCCAAGAAATATGGTGCAGGAATTGTCATTGGGACGATCGATGAAGAAGGTATGGCACGAACAGCCGAGCGGAAATTTGCGATCGCTCAACGTGCTTATCGGGCGGCGGTAGAATATGGGATTCCTGCTTATGAAATCTTCTTCGATCCTTTAGCACTGCCAATTTCGACCGGAATCGAAGAAGATCGGGAAAATGGGAAAGCCACCGTTGAATCAATTAAAATGATTCGCGAAAACTTACCCCAATGTCACGTTCTACTCGGACTATCAAATATTTCCTTCGGTCTTAATCCAGCCGCGCGTCAAGTATTGAACTCGATGTTCTTGCATGAGTGTATGAATGCTGGCATGGATGCGGCGATCGTTAGCCCCAACAAAATTCTTCCCCTCGCTAAAATCACCCCCGAACATCAAGAGATTTGTCGGAATCTGATTTACGATCGAAGACAATTCGATGGTGATATTTGTAACTACGATCCGCTCGGTTTGCTCACCACCATGTTTGAAGGTGTCACTACCAAACGAGATAAAGCCGAAGATGATAAACTCCCCCTCGAACAGAAACTTACTCGTCATATTATCGACGGCGAACGGGTCGGATTAGAAGCCAATCTCATGAAAGCGATCGAGAAATATCCACCTCTCGATGTAATTAACATCTATCTCCTCGACGGGATGAAAGTTGTCGGCGAACTATTTGGTTCGGGACAAATGCAATTACCCTTCGTCTTGCAATCCGCCGAAACGATGAAAGCCGCAGTTGCCTTACTTGAACCCCACATGGATAAAGCCGACGCAGGCGTGAGTAATGCTAAGGGTAAATTCGTAATTGCCACTGTCAAAGGAGACGTACATGATATTGGTAAAAACCTGGTCGATATCATTCTTACCAACAACGGTTATGAAGTAATCAACATGGGGATTAAACAATCCGTCGAAGCGATTATTCAAGCCTACGAAACCCATAAGCCCGACTGCATCGCCATGAGCGGACTATTGGTAAAATCCACCGCCTTCATGAAAGACAATCTCGAAGCCTTCAACGAAAAAGGCATCACCATTCCGATTATCCTCGGCGGTGCTGCCCTCACTCCCAAATTTGTCTACAAAGACTGCCAACAGGTCTATAAAGGGCAGGTAATCTACGGAAAAGATGCTTTTGCCGATTTGAACTTTATGGACGCGCTGATGCCTGCCAAACAGGGCAGCAAGTGGGACGACAGCACCGGATTTCTCGATGATGATGGCAACCCGATTAAAGTCGCTGTCGAAGTTGAAGAACCCAAAGCCCAGAAAGAAAGTAAAGAGCCAGCAGTAATCGACACCGTGCGATCAGAAGCGGTACCATTAGATATTGATCGACCTACACCACCATTCTGGGGTACCAAAATCCTCAAAGAAGAGATCGCCCTCGAAGATCTATTCTGGCACATGGATCTCCAAGCCCTAATCGCCGGACAATGGCAATTCCGTAAACCCAAAGACCAAACTCGCGAAGAATACGACGCATTCCTCGCCGATAAAGTCCACCCAATCCTGGAAGAGTGGAAAGCCAAAATCTTCACCGGAGAATGGCTAGAACCCCAACTGATCTACGGCTACTTCCCCTGTACCGCCGAAGGTAACTCCGTCCACGTCTATGATCCCAGCGTCATCGAGCAAGGCTTAACCCCCCAAACAGCTACCCCCGTAGTCACCTGGACATTCCCCCGCCAAAAATCCCTGCGTCGCCTCTGTCTGGCTGATTTCTTCCGCCCCCTATCCGAGAATAAATTTGACGTATTCCCGATGCAAGCCGTGACGATGGGCGAAATCGCCAGCGAGAAAGCCCAAGTGTTATTCAAAGCCGATAACTATGCCAACTACCTCTACTTCCACGGCATGGCTGTCCAAATGGCTGAGGGTTTAGCCGAATGGGGACACGCTCGCATCCGCAAGGAGTTGGGTTATGGGGAGTTAGAGCCAGATAATATTCGCGATATGTTGGCGCAACGCTATCAGGGTTCGCGGTATAGTTTCGGCTATCCCGCTTGTCCGAATGTGGCGGATCAGTTGCAGCAGTTGAAAATCATGGGTACTGAGCGGATGGGGATGACGATGGATGAGAGTGAGCAGCTCTATCCTGAGCAGTCTACTACTGCGTTGATTGTCTATCATCCTGTTGCTAAGTATTTTAGTGCTTAGGTAATTTTCAGCAATGCAAAGTAACAAATAGAAGCTCGATTATCGCCCCAAAGCTGGCTGGTGAGCATTGCCCACCAGCCAAATCTATCTTATTTCAAAGACATGAAAGACGATCTAGATCTGTCGGATATTAAGTTCACCTTTCGCTGCGACAAGCAATGGGAAGATTTACAAGTAACAGATAACGATGATGTACGATTTTGCAACGAATGTAATTATCATGTTCATTCTATAGTTGATCGTCTAGATCTCAAAAAATTAGAGCTAGGGGAAGAATGCTTTGCTGTAAAGAGTGAGCGGCTCAGAGGATATATGATTGGTGGCGTAGAGAAAGCACTACCAATATATCCACCAATAAAAATATTTTTGTTTAATGTTGGTTACACATCTAATTTGTCTGAAAGTCAATTAGCAACTATTAAATGGATGCACCGATATCTAAAAGTTGTGTTAGATATGAAGAATAAAAAAATTCAATTCACTGTTAAATTATCTCAAGTAGAGGAACTGAATCGAATCATTAATATCCTCGAACAAGAAAAAATTATCTATTCTATTGAATAATATTGACACTCGATTGCCGATGGCACGCTACGCGATCGATTTTGGTATGATGCAAGGGTGATATTAATGTCTGGAACTTTGATTTATCTGATTAAGAGATGGGCTATGATTTACCCCTACAAATAATCATAGTCTATCCAGAAATCATTCTCATCATAGTTCGGGACAGATTGATTTAGATAAGGGTGATTAGGCTTTGTGTATGTCGATCTATGGGTGTTGGTGCGTTGGTGTAGCATCTGCTTTGTGGAATCGATCTGTTTAGATTCGATCTTTATAGAACCCATTTGAGGTCTTCTGGTGGGGAGGGCGGGTTCGATCGATATCGATCAGTAAAATCGATATTAGCTAGCATAAACCCGCCCCTACAGATCCCAATACTTCTCGGTTAAGCCAAAAGCAGGTAGATTAGGGGTGAATCTTGAATAGGCGAGGGTCAGACTATTGCAACTAAAAGAATTCTCACTAATCAATCCAATCATCGAATCATCCGAAGTATTGAAGGCAA
>JANYIT010000402.1 GCA_025358725.1 Chamaesiphon sp. GL140_3_metabinner_129_sub | reverse complement strand
TTGCCTTCAATACTTCGGATGATTCGATGATTGGATTGATTAGTGAGAATTCTTTTAGTTGCAATAGTCTGACCCTCGCCTATTCAAGATTCACCCCTAATCTACCTGCTTTTGGCTTAACCGAGAAGTATTGGGATCTGTCTCATTTACTGGTTTCAAAGCTGATAATAGTACTGTCACTAAAAGTTTCACAACAAATCTTAATTTGTTTGACTTAGAAACTGTTGACTTTTCCAGCAACAATTTCACTAATTTAGTTCGTGTGGAATGGTCTCAGGATTTACTACTTCTCCATCAGTTTGACAATATCAATGTTAGTGTAAATAGTTCTACGGCTGTGCCCGAACCATTTACGCTGTTGGGGACGTTAATTGGTGCCGGATATGGTGTTGCGCTCAAGCGTAAACTAGCGAAATCGCCACAAGATCGACAAGATGACTAGGTTAGAATTGAGATCGAAATCGTCAATTATTTAGTTGAGCGATAGCATAAATAAAGCGGGCAATTCATGAATTGCCCGCTTTATTTATGACGGGACGATACGGCGAAAAGTGAGACTAATCCGTCCATCCATCACATTAGCTCTTTTGATCGCATGACTCCAAAACTCTTGAGTTCGCTGACTCATATATAGCAATGAACCGTGCGGCAATAGATAATATAGCCGCTGCGAATAATCAGCTTTCGATCGAAATGAGAGTTTTCGATCGACACCCAAGGAGATAATAATAATCTCTGTACCAGCTTCAAGATTGTCTGTTTCATCTGAATGAAAGCCCATTTTCGAGCGTCCATCTTCATAGAAGTTGATCAAACAACTATTCGGTTCAAATCCCAAGGTTGCTTTTAGCCGAGCACATAGAGGCAAGAGCAGGGAGTGCATCGGCTTGTTTTCATAAGTCAAGCCAGAATAGTCATAAGATAAACCGAAACAGGCAGTTTTCCTAGCACTAATCCGAAGATCCCAGTCGATGCGATCGCGTAATTTGATATATAGTTCAGTTGCTGCTGTCGGTGATAAATAATCTGGACGAATCGTAACTTCTGGCTCAATCATTGAAGTTGAAAGTTGAAAGCGATAACTGAATAGTAGGGGCAATTCATGAATTGCCCCTACTATTAATGTCGATCGACGCATCATTAGTTTCTGGCAGTATCTATTGTAAAGGAGCTAGATCCAAATATTCTGAAATCGAATCAGCCAATTTGTCAAAAATCTCTTCTCGTTGACTGGCATAATCTGGAACCTCGGTAGTAATCGGGGCTAGATTACGTCGTGAACGGATTTGGTTTAACCAATTTCTGCGCCATTTGCCATTGTCGAAGATCCCGTGTAAATATGTGCCCCAGAGGATGAGTTCTCGATCAACGATGCCCAAGGTTGCATCGGTAAATAGGGCTTGATAGTTAGCTAGATTAGCTCCTGCGGGGTGCCATTCGGTCGTACCTTGATGGATTTCATATCCAGCGATCGAGATGTCTTGGTGAGGATAATTAGTGGTAGTGGTGCGTTGGCGGGTGATTTTAGTCTTGGTGATGGTTGTCTGGAGTGGGAAGAGGTTTAAGCCAGGATATGCGCCAGGGATGCCTTCGATTCCGGTAGGATCGTTGAGGGTGGTACCGAGCATTTGGAAACCGCCGCAAATGCCCATCATCATCCCACCATCAGCGAGGTAAGTTGGGATACTTTCAGCAATCCCAGTTTGCTGAAGCCAATTGAGATCGGCGATGGTGGTTTTCGAGCCAGGTAAAATTACGGCATCGCAATTATTCAGTTCATCTGTGGTCGTAATATATTTAAGATTGACAGTAGGTTCGGCATCGAGTGGATCGAAGTCGGTAAAATTGGCAATACGTGGAAATCTGACTACACCAATCGTCAGATCTGCATTGGGTTTTTGCGATCGACGTTCAAGTAAATCTAACGAATCTTCAGATGGAAATACCTGATCTAACATCGGAATCACGCCAATTACCGGAATCCCTGTCCGTTCCTCCAGCCAAGTAATTCCTGACTCTAATAGTGACCTTTGTCCGCGAAATTTATTAATAATAAATCCTTTAATTAAAGTGCGTTCTTCCGGCTCTAATAACTCTAAAGTACCGACAATATGGGCAAATACTCCACCGCGATCGATATCAGCAACTAACACAGTATTTGCCTGCAAATAACTCGCCACCCGCATATTAGTTAAATCACGATGTTTGAGATTGATTTCTGCTGGACTTCCCGCACCTTCGCAGACAATATAATCAAATTCTGTCGCTAATTGATCCAGACAACTAGTAATCGCCGCCCAACCTCGATCGAAATAATCGCGATAATAATCCGCCGCCTGCACTCTCCCCACAGCAGTACCCATTAAAATCACCTGGGAAGTCATATCCCCCTGCGGTTTGAGCAAGATCGGATTCATCTCGATCCTCGGCTCTATTTTCGCCGCCCAAGCCTGCACCGCCTGCGCGTGGCCCATTTCCTTTCCATCGGCGGTAATATAAGCATTCAGAGCCATATTCTGACCTTTAAAGGGGGTAACATTGAAACCTTGGCGCACCAATAGCCGACAAATTGCCGCCGTAATTAGTGATTTACCTGCGTGGGAGGTTGTACCCACAACCATGATCGATTTAGTCAATTGTTTTGAGTAATTTAGCTAATTTATTTCTCTGGATAGATCGTTGCTTCAGTCACGATTTTGGCACTTTTCGTAAACAATCTAAAATAGCAAGATTGACAAAACTCCTTCACCGGAAAGATTAGATAAGTAAGTGGATTGATCGTGACGATAATATTCCGAAAATCTCGTTTTGCTAGAGCAACAATCGCCCAGGCGATCCAGCGAGATGACATGATACCGGAAGGATTTAGTTGACTATTGAAAGGGCCTAATACTAATTTGCGAATGATACATGGTGCATCTAATCTTCGCAATGTGATCAAGTCACCAAGAGTGCGTTTGGATAATTCATACAGGGGGCTAAAGGCTGGATTTACTTCTGCTTCGGAGGTATTAATCCACAGTTCTTTGGTGGCTGTATGGGAAGATTTGGTAACTGTTTGGAAGAATAGTTCGGTGAGTCTGAGGGTGGAAAAAGTATTTACCTCATAAGACTCATAAATTGCGGCGGGAGATCGATCGCCGTGGACATTGATACCATGATTGATAATCAGGATATCTACATCTTGCAGATGCGGGAGTAATTCTGTTTCCGCTTTAGGCTGCCACTGCAATACAGCGATTTCATTTTTAAAAACCGTGTTGGGGTTGGTGGTAATCGCAACAACTTTCGCGCCTTGATTCGACAGTTCCTCGATTAATGCTTGCCCTAAAGTACCTGAAGCACCAGTCACGGCGACGACTTTGCCCTTGAGAGCTAAACTGGTACCGATGAGTCGATCGACTGAGGTAAAATGTCCGGCATAATAAGCATTTGTCTCATCAAAATGATGTCGCCAATGATAGGTACGATTGACGCGCCACTGGGCGGGAATCCCCACTAAATCCCCAGGCTTATGACTGAGATCCGTTGCCAGTAACATCCCTTGAGAACGTAACGCGGCGGGAATCAAGAAGGCAATCGAATAAACACAACCCAGCCACATGCCAGGATTCTGCGTTACTAAGGCTAATACTGCGCCTAACCCTACCATGCATAGGGCTTCAGGCACATCATTATACAGTTGGGATTTCTGATACAGCTCCATATTGGCAATCGAAAAATCTCGCCGATAGGCTTTGTGATGCAGCAGATGATACTGCTTGATGGGCTGCCAATAATGTCCGGCGATATGGTAGAAATCTCGCACGACTTCGGCGAACAGGATCGAGATTAGTCCTAAGATAAGTTGCATGGTTAATGGATTCAACACCAGTTGTCGTTTCTCGCCGGAATAGATGGATATAACTTCTATTTATAGCATCTGACGATGTAGATCCAGGGGATAAATGTGGCGAATGATATGCGGTATCTTAAAAGCATCGTCCAGGATTGAGAATATTCACCGGATCGAATTGCTGTTTAATTTCTCGCATGAGCGGTACGGCGTTGCCCCGATACCCCCAAACATCTATCTTCTCCCTCACATCTCCAGGTGCTTGTAAAATAGATAGAAAGCCCCCAGCGGATTCACAATGAATCCGAAGGGATTTAATCTGCTGCGAGTCGGATAATGCACATGCTCCAATGCCACTATTGAGATGGATTAGAGCATTGGATGTATTGTCAGTTAATCGATCGATCATCTCGATCGTTTCTACTGCTGCGGTCGATCGTACCCCTAATTTACAGCCAATGGGTGTCTCACCCCAAATTCCGGTTTGAATTCCACTCCACAGTTGCTCTTCCTGCTCTCCTTGCCAAGTACCACCTTTTAACCCCAATTCTTTGGCGATCACTAATAACTGCTCTGACTGTTGGGCGATACTTTCGGGGATGGTGGCAAATTTCACGACGAGACTGGGAGTATTACTAATCTCCAGGTGCCGACTGAATGCCGTAGAAATCACGTCTACCGCGATCGGTGTCAAAGTACTTGCCAATAACATTTTAGCCACACTCACGAGTCCATCAACTGCCCCGGTGAGGATGACTGTCCCAGAGTTTGATGGTAGTGGATATACCCGCAAAGTTACTTCCGTTAAAATCCCTAATGTGCCATGGGAGCCAGTAAACAACTTCATCATGTCATAGCCCGCCACATTTTTGACGACTCGTCCTCCAGCCTTGGCAATTTTGCCATCAGCACGGACAAAACTAATCCCCAAGAGTAAATCTCGGACTCCACCATAGCGATGTCGGAGCGAGCCAGTATCAGCAGTAGCAATAATCCCGCCAATCGTGGCTTGATCGGGATATGCTGGATCGAGTGGTAAAAATTGTCCAGCGGTAGCCAAAATTTCCTGCAACCTGGCAAATTTCATCCCTGCTTCAACCGTAATCGTCAGATCTCCCACCGCATGAGCAATTAATCGATCGAGTTTCTGAGTACTAACGATTGATTTAGCACCTCTGACCATACCGCCCCAGTCTAGTTTACTGCTATTGCCCGCAATCATCAGGGGCGATCGATCTCGGTTGGCAATGGTAACTAGCTCGGCTAGTTCGGCAGTGTTTGTGGGCAGACCGATCGGCAAAGAGATATCATTAGTGCTGTCACCCATAAGATCTGATTTTTTAGCAGGATAATAGAAAGCGTAGCTTGTTCGATCCAGACTATCAGAAAATGCCCGATAGTCGCTGCAAACTGTTAATCCGTAATTCGTAATTTCCGCAACATATGACATCAATTCAAGTTTACGGTATTCCCACCTGTGGTACTTGCAAAAAAGCCTTGCAATGGCTAGACGCACAAGCAATTAGTTATGAATTTATTAATACCAAAGAACAACCACCCAGTCCAGACCAAATTGCTAGTTGGGTCAAGATTTTAGGCGATCGACCGATGCGGAATACTTCAGGACAATCCTATCGCGCACTCGACGAAAGCAAAGATACTTGGAATGAGGCGGAATGGGTTACGGCTTTTAGTGATGATGTAATGTTAATCAAGCGTCCAATTTTTGTCAAAGATGGCATGGCGATCGCCGTTGGTTTTCGCGATCCAGCAAAGATTAAAGAACGTTTAGCATGATTGATAAAATGTAGGCGCAATTCACAAATTGTGCCTACATTTTATCACCTAATAATTGTCGATCGATTATGCCTCTATCTCCACTCTGCCAACTGGATAAGCGATACAAGGCAAAATAAAACCTGCGGCTTGTTCGCGCGGTGAAAGTCGATCGGGCGAGGATTTATACTTGACATCCCCTTTGATTTTCTTGATCTTACAAACGCCACAACTACCGACTCCACAAGCACTTTTGAGTCGCATATTTTCCCGCTTGCCAACTTGGAGAATTGACTCTTCACGATCATGTTGGACTTCTGTTCCAGATTTCGAGAATACAACTAATGAGCGAGCAGATGTTTCGGTGAGATTTCCGGTGGGGATTGGTTGTTCCAGTGAAATTTTTGTGATTACAGCAGCCTCAGTAAAAGTACCAAAACTTTCTTGGTAATAGTTATCCATCGGAAAATCTAGACTTTGCAACAGAGTTTGGACTCCTTGCATAAATCCATCCGAACCACAAATATAAACTGCCCGCTCCTTAAAATCTGGGGCGATCTTTTTCAGCATTTTCGCATTCAAACGTCCGGTTAAACCCGCCCAATCGCTACCAGTCTCCGCTTGGGTAAGGCTCAAGTGAAGATGGAAATTAGGGTGTTGAGCAGACATCCAATCAAGTTCTTTGTGAAAAATCAAATCGCGAGTACTCCGCGCACTATGAAAGAAAGCAATATCTAAATCCGCAGCCGCATCATATGCCCACCGGGACATCGACATCATCGGGGTAATGCCACTCCCTGCTGATATGAGCAAAATTTTCCGAGCAGGATTACCAACACAGGTAAAATCGCCCATCGGACTACTAACTTCGATTTCACTCCCTACCTGGAGATTGTCATGCAACCAATTTGAAACTAGTCCCGGTGGTGCATCGAGGACATCAGACGATGCGGGAACCCTTTTTACCGTCACTTCTAGAGTATTGGGACGAGAGGGCGTAGACGAAATCGAGTAGGATCGATCTACTGGTTCACCATTAATATGCAGATGCAAGGTCACAAACTGCCCTGGCGTGTAGTCAAACAACAGGGGCGAATCGGCTACAAATCGCCAAGTTTTGACATCATGGGTTTCGGCGATGATGCCCACACAGCGAACGGTTATTCGGTCTTGTGTCCACTGAGCAGTGCTATTTTTGCTCGCTGTTGTAGTCTCCTCGATATCTTTTACCAACAACCAGGAATTCCCAATATAAATTGAATCCCGGACTTTGAGAAATTGAGATTGATTTACTGGAATTTCTGCGTTGTTCAGATAAGAAGAATTAGTTGGTAATAAGTCTATGTAAGACCAATTGTGTTCTTTTTGGAGAAACAGTCCATGCACATTACTCACCAGCGGATCGTTGAGCACGATTTCACAAGCTGGATTTCGACCAACTAAACAAGCCCCACGATGATTGGGAGTCAGGACAGTTTCCTGTGCGATGTTAGTCTCCAGGTTAATGATTTTCAGAGAAATAGTCACAAATTTTTTCCTTTATTTAATAGTTTTATGATTTGGGACGTGTTTGGGTCACCTCTAATTTGGCAATGTGATCTGGCGATGTGGCTGTTGAATCAGATGAGTCAGGTTGATGATGAGCGGGTTGACGTAGCCTCTGCGCTGGAGAATTGCTGTCGCTTTCGCGATTTTCGCGAGCAGGCTCTGCGATATTTTGATACTGTGATTGAGTTCGTCCCAAGGTTCGATAACCCCAGATACTGCCTGCGATCATCACGATCGAGTTGAATCCTAATACAATAAAACTGGGCATCGTATTGAGAATCGGCCGACCAGCAAAAGAAAAGAAAAACCAGAAAGAAAAAACGGTAACGAGCGTGAAAATAGTATGGTGCGATTCCTGGCGACTAGCTGGTTTGTGCTGCCGGAGATAGGCTCGATAAGCTTTTTCGACTCGGCTGAGCGCGAAATAAGCCAACACCGTAAACAGCCCCAAAGTCAGCGGCACAGCAATTAATTTTGGCAGTGGAATCGATTGTCCTAGCAGATAAAAACCGGGCTTAAATAACATCCCGATGGCATCATCCCGACTCCAAGCACCAGAGAAATAGTAATTCCAATTCCCCGCAAACAGATAAAAATAGAGGAAGAAGGCAATGAGAATGCCCACATAGCCATACTGCACAAATCGTCGCGCTGGTTGCTCCAAATTTTCCCAGTAGGCTTGTTCCGCATCGATATCAATACAAGCAGATTTGCAACCCACACAAGCACTGATGTTGTCGTTGGTGCGACACATAGACTGGGACACCGGAAACTGAGGTTGTTGGTGCGCGTGACTCCCCAATAACCCCCTAGGGCCAGTAAAGACAGCTTGGACGGGAGCGAAAGGACAGAAGTATTGACACCAACTCTTGCCTGCGTATAGAATCCCCACCAACATGGCTGAGAGAATTGTCGAGATCAACATCATGCCTAATGCGACCGGATTTGAATTGACTACCAACAGTCTGGCAGTTAGACCCAAAAAAAATAACCCAAACTGCACATACAGATGATTTTTACCCAGCCAGGAATCTTCAGCGATGGAAATCAATTCATAGCTGACGATCCCTTCATAAACAACTTTCCGGTGACGTTGAAGCTTTAATGCTCTAGGAAGCTGTGAAAAAAAGGATAGGGGACAGATTCGTCGCCAAGTGTCGTGTCCGAACACAAAGACAATAAAAATCGCTGCGGGGACAATCGCCGACCAAAAGATCCGCACGCCCAAACTATAGGGTGTTTGAGGTAGACATTCGCCTTGAAGGAGAATACAAGTTTCAGGATGAATGCGGAAAGGGCTAGTCAAATTGTCCGAATCGGTCAGAATTAACGAAATCGGATCGTAAAAGAGCGAAACAATCAGCACAATCCAGCTAATTGCTAATCCCCAGCGCACCCAGTGCATCAGTCTTTCGGGTACTTGATTCAATATGTTCAAAACTCCTATGAAATGGGACGGAAATCGATCAAAAATCGTTGGTGTAGCCTCTCCCCTGCCGTTGGCACAGCCGCTCGGAGAACAGACAGGTCTCCTCTTTGAGACGCTACATGAACGACTAACAGAGAATCTTCCATGCCAAAGTCCGATTCCATCGTTTCGATGAAGGTTATTACCCAATTTCTAATGGGCTTTGTCAAAAAAAGCATCATGTTATCTCCATAAATTGTGTTGACTTTATCAAAGTCGCTCGTGCAAATTAATCATTGAAAATCACTTTTAGCGGAAATTGATATTTCTTTGTCGCATCTCATTCGGAGCATATAACTACTCACCTAGGATGCCCAAATTTTTGTTGTTTCTTTCAAGAACAAAATCATGAAAAATATTAGAAAGAGAATTTCCCTGTTAAGATTATCTTCTTTTTTGACGCACTAAAAATGAAGTACTCTTCACTTACTTTTCTTGGTGTAATTTTAACTTTTGTGAAGTAAAATACTAATATCAGGATGCTAAAGATTTACAATTGCGATGAAATTGCAACAATGCGAAGCAGTGATAGAATTGTCTTTTCCCCAACTGCTCGGCCAACAAATATGTGACGCAGTGATAGACTTGCAATCGTTACAGGGCATGGATATAATGGAATCTCTAGATGGCTAGATTCAGATTTATCTTCCAGAGCTTTGCAAATTATTCGGTAGCTAGAAAGAGCAACTAGCGAGGAATACAATAATTCAGAATAGCAAAATTTGAAGATAAAATATTGCAGTAATGCTTCAGCAAGACAAAACAAGAAAAGATGGATTTTTTGATACCAATCGCATCATATTGCCAAGCAGAGAGAAAGAGCAAGAGTCAGTTTGGGTCAGTTTGGAAAGTGACCTATTTAGATCGCTCTAAATCCTTGGTAGGAGCTATACAATTGATAGTTGAGTCTGTTTCTGGGTCAGATATTATCCAGGTGTTAAAGTCCTAAGGTATAATGACAATGACCACCGATCGTTAGGAACTTATGCCAAGGCTTCAAGGCTATAGGAGATTCCAATCAAGCAAAACCAAAATAGAGGAAGTTCTCGAATACAAGGGTTTGAAACCTCGCGATGATCTCAGAGTAATTGATGCGCTGGAACAGGAAGAAGTATTTATAGCCGCAAAAACATGGCAACGGTTTTGGGAAGGAAAACAAAATATCGATCGAGCGACGTTTAAGCAAATCTGTCAATTTTTAGGACTAGATTGGCAAGAAATTGTCGAACCCAGTCAAAATCTAGTTCGATCCGATCTCATCCCTGCCGATCCAAATTTTTATGGCCGGACAGCAGAATTAGCAAAACTCAAAAGCTGGGTAACAAATCTCAACTGTCGGCTAGTAATTTTGTATGGTTTTGATGGCATTGGTAAAAGTTCGCTGGTAGCAAAGCTGGTAAAACAAGTCAGCAGCAGTTTCCAGCGGGTTGAGTGGAAAACATTTAGCTATGGTGACTCGGTTGAAAGTACCTTAGGCGATCTACTCCAGCAGCTAGACGCAGAGAGTTCATTTAGCGATCTAAATCCACAACAGATCAAGGAGCGGTTATGGGTGCAGTTGCAGCAGCGATGTCTGATTGTCTTGGAGCAAGAGCAAGATGAGTCCACTGCCAAATTTGATGATTACAAGCAATTGTTGCGTAAACTAGTTCAGACTCATGGCAAATCTCATCACAGTTGCATCTTGCTGATTACGTCTTACGAAAAACCTGATGATGTAACTGCGGTAGCAGATCGGCAAGATGCCGCCAAGTCTTTGCGGTTGAGTGGTGTCGATGTCGCTACCGGGGTGGAGATTTTAAAAAATAAAGACCCAAAACTCGTGAAAGATCTGGTAGCTGCAGCGGAATTGGTGATCAGATTTGATGGATATCCATTGGCTTTAAAATTAGTTAGCTCCCATATTCGTGATCGATATAATGGGGATGTGCGGGAGTTTCTCTGCAATCTATATGTACCTCAATCGATCGAAGATATTATCAAACGATTGATTGATGATTTAGATCGACCCGCACGAGCGATTTTAGACATCCTCAAGGATGCTGAACCGATGTCTCAACCTCAACTCCATGAAGCCTGTTGCGAACAGATTCCCGCCGATCTAGATTTTATCAGGGCAAAAGATCTGTTAGAGCGGCGATCGCTGTTAACTCGCTATGAGGGAGATACTGAAGATGGTAGAGAATTTTTATTTGGTTTAGAACAAGTAACCAAGCACGCGATTTCATCACTCAAATGACTGCTATTGAGGATGTCTCGATCGATCCCACAATTTGGGTTTTGTTAGTTTAGGTAGATAAATGAGTTACTGTGTCAACCCCCAATGTCTCGATCGTCAGAATCCAGATAATGTTTTACGTTGTCGAGCCTGCAATACACAATTATCATTGTACAAAGGTCGCTTCCGCATTGCCGAAAAAATCAGCAAGCCTAATCATAATCCCGAATGGGAAGTATTTAGAATCGAAGACAGTCGAGGCGATCGTCAAGATAAAGTTTTAAAAACCTTGACAAATAATGAAGAGGAATTTAAAAATCGTTTTAAGCGAGAAATAGAAATATTAAAAAGTTCTAAAAACTCTGGTATTCCCGCCTATATCATTGACTTTCATCGACCTGCAGAGGGCAATAGACCAGAACTTCATTGTCTAATCATGGAGTTGATTGAGGGCGAAGATTTAGATGAGTGGTTGCAAGCAAATGGTAAATTGGCTGATGAGCAAACTGCATTAGCCTGGTTAAACAAAATTACAATTACCCTGGCTTATATTCATAGCAAAAAACACTTTCATCGTGACATCAAGCCCAGCAACATTATGCTTAGAAATAATGGAGAATTGGCTTTGATTGATTTTGGGATTGTGAGGCAAATTACTAACACTGTCAATGAATATGGTGCCAGCACACATGCCTATACACCGATCTATGCTGCTCCAGAGCAACTAACTGGTAATGCAGTTCCTCAATCTGATTTTTATGCGCTGGGAAAAACTTTTGTTCACCTACTTACAGGTCAGCGGCCGACCCAAACTGAATTGGATCTAAGTAAATGGGAATACGAAACTGATTTTCCTACTGCTGGAATTATCCCCTTAATTAAATGGCTGCTCAAGGAAGATATTCAACAACGTCCCCAAACGCCAGAAAAAATTCTTGAGGCAATTAATTATATATCTACGCGAAAAGCAGATAGCGGCTTCCCTAGTAGTGAAGAAACCACTAGTTTTATCGATCGAGTTAATCAATCAAAAGGAACACCTAGATGGTACAATTTTCCTGTGCAAATTGCTTTTGCAACTACAGTTTGCAGCTCAATTCTTGGTTTATTAGTTTACAATTATTTTCCGAGAGAACCATCCCTAGTGAAAATATCTTCGGCACAACCGGCTGAGGAGTTAATTAGTTTTGGAGATCGAGATCTTAAGAATAGTTATGGAAATAGCAAGTTAG
This sequence comes from Chamaesiphon sp. GL140_3_metabinner_129_sub, assembly GCA_025358725.1. GTDB lineage: Bacteria > Cyanobacteriota > Cyanobacteriia > Cyanobacteriales > Chamaesiphonaceae > Chamaesiphon. The sequence continues at coordinate 5,842 of JANYIT010000402.1, read as the reverse complement.
ATAAAGATGAATTAAAAGGGCAGAAGATAGAGGGGATTAAGTTATTCAAATCCGGAAAATATCAAGAAGCATATAAGGAATTTGACAAGCTCCATCAATTAGCAAAGAATGATCCCGATATCTTAATTTATATGAACAATGCCAAGGTAAGATATTGGCATCAAAAAAAACCCACAAAACCAATTTATACAATTGTGGCTGCTGTTCCAGCAGGGATCGAACAGGGGCAACATATCTTATTCGGTGTAGCTCACGATCAGCATCAAGTCGTAAATCGCAAGATGAAGATTGAGGAAGAGCCAGAAGTATACCTGGAAATAGGAATTGCTGATGATCTAAACAAGCCAGCACAAGCTGTTGAAATTGCCAACAAATTGATCGAGCCAAGTATCAATGGTGCCGACAATAAAGCGCGATCTATTCTGGCTGTGATCGGACATTATAGTAGCGAAGTCACCTGTGCCGCTTTACCAACTTACTCTAAGGCAGAATTGCCGATTATTTCTGCTACTAGTTCAATGAGTGAATTGCGGAAAAAATGTGGCGATAACAATCAAGTATTTTTCCGTACTATCTCTTCTACACAGTTTGAAGCCAGAAGCTTAATTGAACTATTGGAGCACAAAAATATCCAAGATTTAGTAATCACTACATTCTACAAAAAGAAAGAGAATATCGGATTCAGCCGAGATTTGTTTGAAATATTCAAACAAAGTTTTAAAAAAGAATTCAGAAGAGATTTAGAAGAGGGCTTCGATTTGTCAGATTCAAATGATGAAGTAAGTGAGATAGAAAAAGGTATTAATAAGACTAAGGATTCAAACGTTATAGTATTGTTTTCTGACGAGAAAAATGATGCATTTAATGTGTTCAATAATGCCGTCAAGGTGCTTGAAACCGTAGATCCTAACAAAATTGATCTGGTTCTCGCTTCAAATCCACTATTATCTGCGGAGATTGGTCCAAAATTACTCCAGAAATGGCATGGGAAATTAGTATTAGCAGTTGACTGGGACGACGATCCTCAATGCAGCGATCGAGTATTTGTGGAGATGTCTAGTAAGCTTTGGGGTGGTAATATCAATCGAACTACTGCTGCATCATACGAGGCAGCACAAGTACTATCGGAGCTATTTAAGAAAGGAAACAATACTACGAGATCTCAAGTAAAAGATGCTTTGAGAAATGCTAATAATGTCAAAAGCCATGTATTTAATAATAAATATATTAGCTTTGATGGGAATGGCGATCGAGCAGATATCCGCCAGAAAATTTTACTAACGCCTACCGCTAATGATAAAAAATTAGACTTTAAACCGATCGATAAAAATCAATGTTCGCTGTAATTAGGCTAAAGCAAGGTCAGTCTTTGGTTAGGCAGAAGGAGGTAAAACCTATTCAATCCGAACAGAGGGCTTGATTATTTTTCAAACAGCCTTTAAGACAACACTTGCATCATTTTTTCAGCTACGCTGTTACAATTCAACTGAAGTCTCACTTTCTGACGAGCCTGCTGAGACATTGAGGTTAATAGTGGAATATTGCAGAGTAAGTCGATCGTTTCTTCAGCAATCAACGTAGGGATCGGAGCATCAACAACAAGACCATTAACACCATGATCGACAATTTCAGGCATCCCATCATTTCCAGAAACGAGGCAAGGAACACCGTAATTCATCGCTTCAATCACAAATGTTGGGAATGGATCGCACCTGGCAGGTGCGATTACCAGATCTGTTTCCAGAAAAAGTTGACGCATTTCTACTAGAGATTTGATTTTCCCTGGATTATAAACTCCCTCTTGAGAGACAGTTAACTTTTTACCAATGATTATCAGTCTGGCTTCTGGCAAGGCTTTTCTCACATGTTTAAATGCTTCTAGCACCAAGTCTCCGCCTTTCCTTTTAAATTCGGAAGCATTAAACAAAATTTGCTTACTGCCAAATTTCTTTTCTCCCTCATACACTTTATGGTAACTTGCAAAGGAGCCTACGATGGTAATCTTTTCAGGTGCAATACCATAGTCATTTACCAAAGAAGATTTGACAAGACGACTCATCGTAAATAGATGATAAGCTCGTCCATAAGCTGCGATTTCACAGTCTTTCCAGTCAGCAAATTCCTTAGCAGGATCGAATTTTCGATGCCACAATGCCGTTGTGTAGTCTAGATACATCCCGTAAGGAATATCAAAGTTATGCCAGAACGGAGCAGACCTTCCAAAAACATGTAGCACAAACTCAGGTTTGGTGGGGAGGTTGCTGATTTTGCGTTCAGTTCGGTTCGATCTAGCGATAAATTCTTGGGCAGAATTTTTCCAGCGATCGAATTTGGCAGGAAAAGCAATAGAGAACAGCTTTGCAAAGACTTTCAAGCAGAATTTCACTAACTTATTGAAGAAGACTATGTTAGTAAATTCATCAATATACAAGTAATTTAACTGACTATATTGTGATGCCATCACATCAAATAAGGCTTGGTGGCGATCTACAAATTGTCTCTCACCAGAGACAATTATTTTTTCAGCTTTGATTATTTTCTCTGGATAAAACATGACTTTATTCAATAAAATAACACATTTCACTTCAAGATAGCACTTGCACTCAAACAAATCAACTTGATTTGAAATTGATACAGCATCCGACCAAAAACCTGAAGATATAGAAATGGAGAGGCAATTCATGAATTGCCTCTCCATTTTATCCGCCACTATTAGTTATTTCTTCGGTGGTCCGGCGGTGATAACTACAAATCGATCGGGTTGAATCAATTCCTTGGCGACTTGGTTGACTTGTTCTAAGGTAACGGCTTGAATCTTTTTCGGAAATTCGCTAATTTCATTAGGATTTAAATCGTAAATGGCATTACCGAGAGTAGCTCCAGCAATTTCGTCAGGGGAGGCGAGATCGACTGTATAGTTGCTGGAAAGACTGCGCTTGGAGTTGGCAACTTCTGCGGCGGTGACTCCTTGAGCTTGCAAGTCTTTGAGCAATGCAATTGTACTTTGAGTAGCTTTCTGAGCATCTTCTGGGGCAGTTTGCATCGAGATGATAAAAGTACCCAGGCGTTTACCCGCAGCAAAGCTACTATAAATACCGTAGGTTAAACCCTGTCTGTCGCGAATTTCGGTACCAAGACGGCTGGAAAGTGTATCACCACCCAGAATTTGATTTAACACTAGCGCAGAATAATAACGCGGATCTTTGCGATCGATCGCCTTATTTCCCATCAAGGTAATTGCTTGGGTTTTGCCTGGAAGTGAGGGATTAACTCGCACTTGTTTGGCGGGTAGTTGAGCTATTGGATACTTGAGTTTGACTGTTTTGGCAGTGGTTGACCATTTGCCCAGGTTATTCTCTAGTAAGCGTTTGATCTCGGCGACTTTAAAGTCACCAACGATCGCCAGTATCGTATTACTTGGGAGGTAATGCTGACGATAAAAAGTTTGCAGATCGGCTGCGGTCAATTGTTTGAGCGTTTCATCTGTGGGAAAAATGGTAAAAGGATGATTCTTGGGATAAATCGTCTGCTGAAATTTCTTCCGCGCGACGCTATTTGGGCTATCTAATTCTAGTTTTAAGCTAGTGAGAGAGCGTTGACGGCTGAGTTCAAATTTCTGTGCGGGGAAAGTGGCATTTTGGAGGACATCACCTAGGGTTTGGAGCAGGATCGGTAAGTCCTTGGCAAGAGCGTTACCGCCCAGGCTGACACCTTCCCGACTCGCGCCGAAACCTAGTCCAGCACCGCGATTTTCTAATGTTGTGGCGATCGCTAGAGCTGTTTGAGTTTTAGTTCCACTCATCAGATTTGCGGCTGTCAGGGTGGCTAATCCCGCTTTTGCAGGGCTGTCATATTCTGTTCCGGCTTGGATATTTCCGCTCAATGTCACTGTCGGTGTACTCGCATCGGGAAGCAAGAATACTCGCAATCCATTCTTGAGCTTCACCTCTTGGGGCAAGGATTGCGTCTGGCTGGCGGTATCGGCATCCAGTGGCGGCAGATATTTAGCCAATTCAGCAGGGTCTACTGGGGCACCTGGACTGAAATTCTCGGCTGTTTTGCCATCTTTACCTGCTGGCGCAGATTTTCCAGTGATTTGGGTGGGTTGAAAGTAGCCAATGGTTTTGAGGTTTTCTTGGAGATATTTTTTGGCGACTCGTTGGACATCGGCGGGGGTGACTCGTTCGACTCCAGCGAGATATTTATCAGTAAATTGATAATCGCCAGTGGTAGTTTGATCATTGCCGAGTTGTCTAGCTTGACTATTGATGTCGCGGTTGCTTAGGAGAAAGCCAGCTTTGAGTTGTGCTTTGGCACGGGAAATTTCGGCTGGGGTGGGTGCTTTGGTTTGGATGAGTTTAATTTCTTTACCAATCGCCGCTTCGAGTTTGGGGAGAGATTTCCCGACTTCGACAATTGAAGAAATTTCATACCAACCGCCTGCGGCGAGGTTCGCGGCACCACCATCGAGACTGGTAGCGATTCCGGTTTCGACGATCGATTGATACATCCGTGAGCTACGTCCTTCGGTGAGGATATAATTCATGATATCGATCGCCGGGACATCGGGATGAGTAGCTTCCGGTAAGGGATAAACCTCGCTAGCAATTTGGGTAGTACCTGGCTCTTTGAGCGTCAGCCGATGTTTGGATGGAGTTGCGGAGATCGTACTTGTCGGCTGAGTTACTTGCACTTCGCGGCGAGGAACTTTGCCAAATGTTTCCTGTACTTTAGCCATTAAAGTCGCGGTATCAAAATCACCAACAACTACTAACGTGGCGTTATTGGGTGCATAGTAAGAATCATAATAAGATCTTACTTGTTCGACCGTAAATTTCTCGACATCTGCTTTGGTACCACCGACAGTTAAACCATAGGGAGTATTCGGGAAAGCTGCACGTTTGACGGCTCGATCGAGGCGATAGCCAGGGCCATTTTCATAGCCTTGCAACTCAGAAATTACCACCCGTTTTTCGCCAGTAAGTTTCTCAGTATCGATCGTCGAATTCTGCATTCGATCGGCTTCTAATGTCAATAGACTGGTGAGTTTATTCTTTTCAACAGTACCGAAATAGGCTGTCTGATCGTAGCTAGTAAAGGCATTAAAATTACTGCCCAAAGCTGCAAACAATCGGCCGAATTGAACTGGACGATCTTTCGTACCTTTGAATAACATGTGCTCTAATTGGTGAGCAATTCCATTTACCCCAGGAGCTTCATTTCGAGAGCCAATTTTATACCACACCTGTACTGTAACTACCGGAGCATTATGTACCTCCTTGGTTAAAATGGTCAAACCATTTTCTAAAACTGTCTTTTTGACCTTTGCGGTTAAAGTAACTGGGTTTTTAGCAGGTACTATTGGGGCTTTACTAGGTTTGACCACAGGTTTCTTGACAATATCTGCGGCTACCGTCGATTCCGCTATTACCGTTGGTTGAGTAGACATCGCTACCTGCGGTGATGCCAATATTGCACTCAAACATACGCTAAATAACAACATCCCAAACCTATACCGCCGCCATGTTACCCAAAAGTCTCTAATTTTCAACATACTTCACTGAATATTTGCACTTGATGCACTAATTATGATTGTAATCTACTGATTATTTCGATCGACTCGCAAGAATATGAATTTTGGGTGCTGTAGTGGGAAACATGTAGAAAGTAAGACGCTTCAAGATATCCTATGAACACCGAGATCGATCCCAATACTTCTCGGTTAAGCCAAAAGCAGGTAGATTAGGGGTGAATCTTGAATAGGCGAGGGTCAGACTATTGCAACTAAAAGAATTCTCACTAATCAATCCAATCATCGAATCATCCGAAGTATTGAAGGCAA
>JANYIT010000397.1 GCA_025358725.1 Chamaesiphon sp. GL140_3_metabinner_129_sub | reverse complement strand
ATTTAACCTCCTCTCCACAGATCTAGAACATTACCGAATATCTTAACTAATCCCAGTCTACGTCAAAGAATCTTGCAAATCCGCAGTAGTTTTCAACAGCATCAAAACCAACTCGGCTACATCGTTTTCTGGGCAAAAGTTACTTAGCGATATCGAGCAGATCGGGAGATTGATATGATTCTAACAACGGTAAACTCAACCACATCTCAAGTAGAAACTCTTGCCAAACTCTATCTAGAAGGCAAGCCAGCCGAAATTTCTAGCGCAACTATTACTCAACTCTGCGATTGGCTGATGGATGAATTCCACCAATTGCCAATCGATCTAAGATATTCAGAGTACATGCGGTATGCCAACGCTGAAGAAATGTTTGCAGATATTCGGCAAGGTTATCTATGGGTATCTGCTGAAAATTACGATTCTGCTGTTTATCCCAATCCCGTCTATGGATTTATTTTTCAAGGAATGCATGATTACGACCATTATTTAACAAATAGCGATTTCAGCCTTGCTGGAGAAATTGTTGCTTACAACTTCACAATAAAACGTGCGCCAAGTTTAGATATCCAAAAAATTATTTACTCCGAAATAGTACTGCGAACTGCTGCCTATCTTCAGTTAGGACATGCGGCTGCGCCTAAAGTTGTTTTTCCATAACACGCGATCGATGGAAGTGAATTAAGATGTTAGAAGAATCTCCCGAAAATGTAAATTCCTCAGCCAAAGCCACAGGCGGAAAAACGAAACCAGATCCTCCAGCAGCACCCGCAACCGATCCCCCCAGTGCGAAAAAAGCTACCAAGGAAAAATCACCCGCAGTCGAGGCAAAACCTTTTGCTGACTTCATTCAACAAGACTACCTTCCAGCATTGACAAAAGCATTAGCAGATCGAGGAGTAACCGATCTCCATGTCGCACTGGAGCGGTCTAAAATCGCTGTTAAGGGGTTTGAAACTGCGCCAGAATGCTCTCAAGTCATCGGTACTTGGAACGGTGGTAAACGCCAATTTAATATCTATTTCTTTGAGGATGATATTCAAGGTCAACGGGCGGTTTCTTGTGTCGATCTCGGTCATACAGCCAGCACGATCGAATCCTTCCTCGTCCTCGAACGTAAAATTACGCTCGATCTCCTCGTTTTAGGATTGGTACTGCGGCTCAATAGTCAGAAATGGTTGCTGAGAAATTAAATATATTCATCTATTGCAGACAACAATTCAACAACACCAAATAACGTAGATTAACTCAAGTCGATCGCACAGGAGATGAAATCATGACAGCAAGAGTGAAAGAAATTCTCAATTGGTATGGCAGCGACAATCCTGGCACCTTGACCAACCTAGCTCGCTTACTCAATCATGGCAAACTTGGGGGCACCGGAAAATTGGTGATTTTACCTGTAGATCAAGGCTTTGAACATGGGCCAGCCCGCAGTTTTGCCGCTAATCCACCTGCTTACCATCCACATTACCACTTTGAACTGGCAATCGCCGCAGGATGTAATGCCTATGCCGCTCCACTCGGTTTTCTAGAAGCAGGAGCGAGAGAATTTGCTGGACAAATTCCGTTGATTCTCAAAGTGAATGACCATGATGTCTTGGTAGACGATCCAGATCCCGATCAGGCATTAACAGGCAGCGTTCGAGATGCGCTCCGATTGGGCTGCGTCGGAATTGGCTTTACGATCTATCCTGGTTCCGCCCATCGCTTGGACATGTATGGACAAATTCGTGCTTATGCCGAAGCAGCTAAACAGCATGGGCTAGCTGTGATTATCTGGTCTTATCCACGCGGATCGAGCTTGAGTAAAGCAGGCGAAACGGCAATTGATATTACAGCCTATGCCGCACATATTGCCGCCCAATTAGGTGCCCATATTATCAAAGTCAAACTACCAAGTAACTATATCGAGCAGGAAGCCGCAAAGAAAGTTTACGAACAGCAACATGTGCCGATCGATACTTTGGCAGAGCGCGTCAAACATATAGTGCAGTGTACCTTTGGCGGCAATCGGATCGTGATTTTCTCTGGGGGGGCAATCGAAAGCGATGAAATGCTACTGGATGAAATTCGGGCGATCGCTCAAGGTGGTGGATTTGGTTCAATTATTGGACGCAACTCCTTCCAACGATCTAAAGCCGATGCATTGCAGTTATTACATTCCATTATGGAAATTTATGGCAACACGGCTGAATCTATTTCAACAACTTCAAATTCGGAATGAAGTTAGTCGATCGTGAAACTGGCACATTGTTTTCGTAACTTTATTACCTACAACAAGAAGGATAATTCGGTAATGTTCTAGATCTGTGGAGAGGAGGTTAAATGGCACACCCAAATTCAAACC
>JANYIT010000343.1 GCA_025358725.1 Chamaesiphon sp. GL140_3_metabinner_129_sub | reverse complement strand
CAGCAGCGTTTCCATGACGATTTTTTTCTCATCAATCCAGCCGAGTTGAGCAGCAGCTTTGATCATAGCGTACTCACCACTGACATTGTAAGCAGCAACCGGAACATTGCAGTTTGCCTTCACTTGGTGAATGATATCAAGATATGCCAAAGCAGGTTTGACCATCACGATATCCGCACCTTCCGCAATATCTAGTTCAACTTCGGTGAGTGCTTCGCGAGCATTCGCGGGATCCATTTGGTAGGTTTTTTTATCACCAAATTTGGGCGCAGAGTCCAGGGCATCACGGAATGGCCCATAATAAGCGGAGGCATATTTTGCCGAGTAGGCCAGAATTGCGACATCAGTAAAACCATGTGCATCTAAACCTTTACGAATTGCCCCAATTCTGCCGTCCATCATATCGGAAGGGGCGACCATATCGGAGCCAGCCTGCGCTTGGGAGACAGACATCTTGACGAGAATTTCCACAGTTTCGTCATTGAGAATCACACCATTTTTGTCAATTACGCCATCATGTCCGTGGGTAGTAAAAGGATCGAGTGCGACATCGGTAATTACAATTGTCCCTGGCGTTTGAGCTTTAATCGCTCTGACAGCCTGTTGAGCTAATCCTTCGGGATTGTAGCTTTCGGTGCCATTATCATCTTTTTTCGACTCAGAGACGACGGGAAATAGGGCGACTGCTTTAATTCCTAAATTAGATAATTCAGCAATTTCGACCAGGAGTAGATCGAGAGTATATCGGTAACAACCTGGCATCGAGACGATTTCCACCCGCTGATTTTCACCTTCCATGACAAACATCGGATAGATGAGGTCATCAACGGTGAGCTTGGTTTCGTTCACGAGGCTGCGAATACTGGGGTTGCGACGTAAACGACGAGGACGCTTGGTCAGTTGGAGTTGAGGAGCGGAGTTGGGATTTGATAGAGACATATTTATAAGTAGATCGCAGTAGCACTTGATTATAGATTCTTTGGGTGAGTACCGTGGGGAAGGTTACGGATTGTGAACTACTCGCGATTAATCTCTAGACTGTTCTTCTAGGTGAACTTTTTAGCTCAATCCCAAGTCTAAAAAATAATCGCGCTCGTTTGCGGTGGTGTAAGCCTGTCGTAGGCACAGTGTACCGGAGGTAATTGAATTTATGATGTCTTGTTTTCGGATTCTGACACTTCTCTCAATGTTATTATTGTCGATTGTCACCAAAATTTCACTTGCACAAGCAGATTTACTCAGTGCTCAAAATAATCAGTTGTCCAATCATGAATTGAAAATTTCAGCAGGTGGTGTGGGTAATCTAGTTAAAGAACTCAATCTTTCTCCAGATCAGATCCAACAGCTCCAAAAACTGCGCGCTCAGTTCAATGATAAAACCAAAGAACGTCGTCAGGCTTTACGAGTAGCAAAGCAGGAGTTGACACAATTACTGCAAGGAAATGCTAGTTCCGACCAAATTCGACAAAAACGCCAGCAGGTTCAATCTTTGCAAAGGCAAGTTGCTGACACCAATTTTGAAAATACTCTGGCTATCAGAGAGATTCTCACACCCGAACAACGAGTGAAATTACAGCAACTGATCGAACAACGTCGTCAAAATCGGGATAACTTAAAATAAGTGTATATTTACTTACACGGTTTTGCCTCTGGATCTGCCTCCACCAAGGCTCGATACATGCAAGTATGTTTCGCTCGAATCGGCATTGAATTGCAAGTTCCAGATCTCAATCAGAATGATTTTACTCATTTGACGATTTCTCGGCAAATTGCCCAAATTGTCGATTTGTTTCCCAAAGATAGAACTCCAGTTACCTTAATTGGTTCGAGTTTGGGGGGCTGGATTGCCGCAATTATTGCTCAAGATTATCCTCAAGTGGAAAGGCTAATCTTACTAGCTCCTGCTTTTGATTTTTTGAATCATTGGCTACCAAAAATCGGCGATTTACAATTAAGTTTGTGGAAACAGAACGGATATCTATTAATCTATCATCATGCTATCAAAGATCTATCGCCCCTACATTACAATTTCCTTGTTGACGCTCATAAATATTCTATTTCTCAGATCGATCGTGTCCTGCCCACTCTAATTATTCATGGTATTAATGATGCTGTAATTCCGATTTCTGCTAGTCGCGACTTTGCGACAGAGCATCCTTGGGTAGAGCTGTTGGAGTGGGAGAGCGATCACCAGCTTACTGATGCTAGCCAGCTAATTTGGCAAGAAATATGTCGATTCTGTCAAATATAGTTGTGCTGAATATGACTTTTAGATCACTTGGAAGATCTTAGTTGCGATTGACACGTAGACGGGAATTAGATTACGATATTAACTAGTCTTGAAATTATTTGATATCGTAGTGTCTAAAGCTGAAAACACTAAACAGAGAATTATCGAGAAAGCCGCCATTATTTTCAATCAAAATGGCTATGCTGGATCTTCAATCGCTGACATCATGAAGTTGACAGGATTACAGAAAGGTGGCATCTATAATCATTTTAAAAGTAAAGACGAGATAGCAGTAGCCGCCTTTGACTATTCACTCAGTTTGATTGTCAAGGCTGTGATGATCCGAGTGGGGCAAGAAAATACTGCCATCGATCGATTACACGCTTTTGTTGATAGTTTTAAAGGCTTTACCTCACAGCCGATCGGTGTGGGTGGTTGTCCAATTTTAAACACTGCGGTGGAAAGTGATGATACTCATCCCCGCTTGCGGCTACATGTACAGGGAGCCGTAAATGAGATTCGCGCTCTAATTGGTAGTATTGTCGAGTTAGGGATTCGTCAGGGTGAAATAGTTGCGGCTACCGATACGGAACAAGTATCAACGATTATTTTTGTGACGATCGAGGGGGCAATTATGATGAGTAAATTATATGGTACGGATATCTATCTCGATCGTGCGATCAATCATCTCCATCAATATATCAACAATTTAGCTAAACAAACTACTAGCCCTAATTTCAATAGAACTGATCATGGGATTGGATGAATGAAACCTTCAACTATACCTAGTCTTTTCCGCTCCACTAATCTTCGACAGCTATCATTATTAACTCTTTTGGTATCGATCGGGTTACTTTGCTTCGTTCTACCTGCTTGGGCACAGGGTTCAGCAATTAGTACTGAATTCAACCCTCAATCACTGCTCAAACATGCGCTGGAATGGGTAGGAAGTTTAGGGACAATTGGTGCCCTTGCGTTTATTGGTATTTATATTGTAGCGACAGTTGCCTTTTTACCTGGTTCGATCTTAACATTGGGAGCTGGCATTGTATTTGGGGTGTGGTTGGGCGCGCTGTACGTTTTCATTGGGGCTACAATTGGTGCAACAGCAGCATTTTTAGTTGGTCGTTATTTAGCACGCGATTGGGTTGCTAAAAAAATTGCTGATCATGACAACTTTAGCGCGATCGATCGAGCGGTAGGGAAGGAAGGATTGAAAATTGTTCTTCTTACCCGTCTATCGCCAATTTTCCCTTTCAATTTGCTCAACTATGCCTTTGGGCTAACTGGAGTTTCGATTAAGGATTATGTCATTGGTTCTCTAGGGATGATTCCAGGGACAATTATGTATGTTTATATCGGTTCTCTGGCTGGTAATCTGGCACTAATTGGTACAGCTACTCAGGCACCTAATCCCACTCTACAATGGACGATTCGGATTATCGGATTTATCGCGACGATTGCAGTGACGATCTATGTTACTCGCATTGCAAAACAAGCATTAGCAAAATCAGTTGAAAGTTGACACTTTGGTTGCCTTCGGTCTCTAATGCTGTTGAAGTGTATAAAACCTACAACCTAAAACCTGATGAAAACAGTTGAACCAATGGATACTTACAATCAGCAACTGATTGAATATGTGCATCCGAATGATTGGATCAATCCTCAACCTGCCGAGCTTTACGACTTAGTAGTAATTGGTGCAGGTACAGCGGGTTTGGTTGTCGCGGCTGGAGCGGCTGGATTAGGATTGGGTCTAAAAGTAGCTTTAATCGAACGACATTTAATGGGTGGAGATTGCTTGAATTTTGGCTGTGTACCCTCTAAAACTATCATTCGATCGAGTCGGATCGTCGGTGAGATTTGGCGCGGTCAGGAGTTAGGTATTCGGGCAGATGGAGTAGAAATTGATTTCGGGGCAGTGATGGAGCGAATGCGGCGGATTCGGGCAGAAATCAGTCATCTTGACTCAGCCGCTAGATTCAAAAGTCTTGGCGTGGATGTTTTTTTGGGCGACGGACAGTTTGCGAGTAACGATACCGTGATCGTTGAAAATCAAGTTCTCAAGTTCAAAAAAGCAGTAATTGCTACAGGTGCTAGAGCCGCTACGCCACAAATACCTGGATTGGCGGAGGTGGGATATCTCACCAATGAAACTGTATTTTCCCTCGTCGAACGCCCCCGCAGATTAGCCGTCATCGGTGGAGGACCAGTTGGCTGTGAGCTAGCCCAAACGTTTCAGAGATTGGGCTGCAAGGTGGTCTTATTACATCGCGGCAGTCAGATTTTAAATAAAGAAGATCTGGAAGCCGCCGTAATTTTGCAGCAGGTATTAGTCAAAGAAGGTGTGAATCTAATTTTGGATTGTCAGGTACAACAAGTAACGGCAACTCTGGCGGGTAAAACCATTACTTATATTAGTAATGGTTTATCTAACACCATCACAGTAGATGAAATTTTATTAGGTGCGGGACGCACGCCAAATATTGAAAGTCTTCATCTCGACAAAGTAGGAGTGGATTACGATGACAAAGGTGTTCGCATTAATGACTATTTACAAACTACTAACTCTAGGATTTATGCTGCTGGTGATGTGTGTATGAAATGGCAATTTACCCATGCCGCCGATGCCGCAGCGCGGATCGTAATTAAAAATACTCTTTTCTCACCGTTTGGGCTAGGTAAAAGTAAGCTCAGTAGTCTAGTAATGCCGTGGGTGACTTATACCGATCCTGAAATCGCGCATGTAGGGTTGTCAGCGGATGATGCTCAAACACAGGGGATTCAGTTTGACACTATTAAAATTTTAATGTCTAATGTTGATCGATCAATCACAGATGGCGAAACGGAGGGATTTGTCAAAATTATTCATCGTCGAGGTAGCGACGAGATTTTAGGGGCGACAATCGTTGCTAGTCATGCCGGAGATCTGATCTCAGAAGTAACAACCGCAATGGTAAATAAGATCGGACTGAGTAAACTCAGCAGTGTAATTCATCCCTATCCAACCCAAGCTGATGCGATCAAAAAAGCCGCTGATGCTTATCGGCGAACGTTGCTAAATCCCCGCACTAAAAAGATTTTGGGATTGCTAACTAAATTTTCTTGAGACTTGCTGACTTTAGGCTCCCGATTTTTGGAATTTGATGTCAGCCACATCAGCAAAGGGCAGCGGTGTGATTGTGGCTGGATGTATCGGAACAATCAGCTATCAAAAAACAATCGTTAGTACTTGTATCATTAACCCAAGTTGCTACCGATGTAAATGCCTACGATTGAAACCATCCTAACTGAGCGAAGGTGGACTTCGTACTCCAAAAGTGGTTTCAACCACTTTGAGAGTAGGTGGCAACTTGAATTAACTAATAACTGTTCCGACTACTAAATTTTCTATGTTGACTCGCATTCTGCACTTGGGCAAGCAAACTGGATGGTTGTCCTTGCTACTATGGCTGATTACCATTGCACCAGCTCAAGCTCATCAACTGCGTGTTGCTGTCGCCCAAAAAATCTCCCAAGTCAATATCGGAACTTCGACTACCGCCATCGTTAGTGATGAAAATGGTCAAAAAGTAGGCGAACTTCAGCCGCAACAAGGTTTAATTGCCAAAGCAAATAATGATCAGATCGCCGTCGGTGATGCCCGGATGTCGCAACTATGGGTAAAGCCGCAACAGGGTGGCTATATCTGGATTGGAGATCGCTGGTATCGTGGAGCAGTTCAGGTGATTTCTACTGGGAAAAAACTGATCGCCATTAATCATGTCGATCTCGAACAGTATCTTTACAGTGTTCTAGGTGCTGAGATGAGTACAAATTTTCCGGCTGAAGCTCTCAAGGCTCAAGCCGTTGCTGCCCGTACCTACGCACTTTATCGCAGCCAATCCACCAGTCAAAAGCTATTTGATGTCGATAGTACTCAATCCAGTCAAGTGTATCGAGGTCTGTCTAGCGAAGCAAACACCACTCAAGCCGCCGTTAACGCTACTGTAGGCCAGATTGTCACCTATCAAGGTAAACCAATTTTGGCAGTCTTTCATTCAGCTTCTGGAGGGCATACAGAAAACGTTGAGGATATTTGGTCCGATCGAGTACCGTATTTACGGGGAGTGCCAGATTACGATCTTGATACGCCTGGATCTCTGTGGAGTCAGACTTTGACGATCGATCAGTTAAGTAAAAGTCTCAAAATTAATCATATCAAATCGATTGTCCCCGATCGCACCACTCAATTTGGGAGTGTCGTCAGTCTCAAAATTAGTGGTGATACCGAAAAAACTTTAACGGGCAGTCAGATTCGCACCTTGCTCAAACTTCGCAGTCTCCGATTTACGATCGAGTCCACCCCAGATGGGTTTACTTTTAATGGACGCGGTTATGGTCATGCATTGGGATTGAGTCAGTGGGGAGCCTATAATCTCGCCCAACAAGGGATGAAATATTCCAGTATCTTGGCTCACTACTATAGTGGGGTAGAGCTGAGCAAGGTCGGAAATTAACATAGACTTGATTCGCTGGAAATCCTCAGTAGTAGCGGGTCTAAGCACTTATAACTAATTTCTACTGAAAAGATAATTGATATGTCATAATCGAAAGTAGCACAGCACTCCTTTAACTGATTGCGGCATAGCTTCTCAGGCATTTACTTACAAAAGTTATGAGCTAGAGGGTTTTTAACAATCGAACGTAAAAGTTGTTTTCAGTGCTATTTTCTGGAAATCAATTGCAGTTTTTGTTAGGACAGTTTTTCCATGAGAATTTTTAGGTCACTTAAATAATTAAATTATCTTAGGAGTACCCATGATTTCGGCACTTTCTAATCAACTGACCCCGTATCTGACTGATGATTCGATCGCTAGCTGGGAAAATAATATCCTGGTCTATCCGATCGCTCAGATAACACCAGGAATAGAGGCAAATAGTGTTTATTTTGGACATCCTGTTTGGGGTAAAACCTATTTAGATGCTTGCCATCGAGATGAAGCTTTTATCGATCGCTGGCACACTGTAATTGGCAACTGGGAAGACAAAATTGTTGTGGATATC
Source organism: Chamaesiphon sp. GL140_3_metabinner_129_sub (assembly GCA_025358725.1). Classification (GTDB taxonomy): domain Bacteria; phylum Cyanobacteriota; class Cyanobacteriia; order Cyanobacteriales; family Chamaesiphonaceae; genus Chamaesiphon. The sequence continues at coordinate 5,681 of JANYIT010000343.1, read as the reverse complement.
GGTTGTGGCCCCGGTAATTTATTTGCGTCGCTGCAAGCTCGATGTGGCACACCAAAACTATTAATTGGTGTAGATGTCTCGCGTGGGGCACTAGAGATGGCTCAAGCAATCGGCTACACCACCGTTCTCGCCGATGCACAGGAACTGCCCTTTGTGGATGGCTTCGCTGACATTGTGATGGTAAATGCGTCCTTACATCACTGTGATGACATGGTGAAAATGCTGGCAGCAGCGGCGCGGATTGTGAAACCAGGCGGTTTGCTGGTCACAGATCACGATCCTCAGCGGGCTTCCTCCAACTACAAAGGTTTGGGTCTACTGCTCTGGAATGCCAGACTACCGATATACATCGCGATCAAGCGGGGTGGGCATACCACACTAGAGGAATCTCGCTGGGCGCAAGCGACTGAAATTCATCATCGACCTGGTGATGGCGTAACGGCGAATATGTACTATGAAACGCTCGAACCATTGGGTTTTAGGGTCAATCTCTACCCACACAATCGCACAGTTGGTGCTGGAGTATTGGAGGGTGAATATGGTAAACCACCCTGGAAATGCTATTTGGCGCAGAAGTTATCTGGTATTAATGCTAATTCAGCCGAAGCGGCAATGCTAATTTTCTGTGTAGCTCGGCGATGAAATCAGCAGCTAAACCAGTTTGTCAAGAGTAAATAAGTTGAAATTTAAGTTAGTTGTTAGGGCGGGATCTAGTTCCCTGCCCTAACAACGATTTACTTGAAGAGGTGGGGGAATTAAACCTCTGCTTTTTAGTTAATGGGTATTGTTGAATTTTTAAGAGATGAACAAATAAAAAATAGGTACGTCTAAAACCAGGGAGAGATCGAATTCAGTACTTAAACTGAACAAATGTGGTGCAACGATCGATAGCTGTTGGTTAGCTCATGAATTATCCAGGCGACTAATTTCGTGGTATTAATAGATAAAATTCAGATCGATAAATAAAGCTTTTTGATACCTAGATCGACTCTACTGCTTGGCAGATCGATTTTTGTGATCACTCCCATCCCCTATTTGCGAAAATTTATGCGTGCATTGCTCGTCTACCCCCAGTTTCCGAAGACTTTTTGGTCTTTTGAAAAGATTCTCGAACTAGTCGATCGCAAAGTTGTCCTGCCACCATTAGGATTGATCACAGTCGCGGCAATCTTACCTCAAGAGTGGGAATTTAAACTAGTCGATCGCAATGTCCGCGCCGTAACTGAGGAAGAATGGGAGTGGGCAGATATCGCGATCATGTCAGCGATGATCGTCCAAAAACAAGATCTCGCAGCCCAGATTCAACTTGCCAAACAACATGGTAAATTAGTCGCTGTCGGTGGGCCATTTCCGACTTCTGTACCCCATGAGCCACTAGCCGCAGGTGCAGATTTTCTGATTTTGGATGAGGGCGAAATTACGCTACCGATGTTTGTCGAGGCGATCGCCAGAGGTGAAACCAGCGGCACATTCCGCGCGGCTGAAGGCGAAAAACCTGATGTGACTGGTACCCCAATTCCTCGCTACGATTTACTAGACTTCCCTGCTTATGACTCAATGTCGGTGCAGTTTTCACGCGGTTGTCCGTTCCAGTGTGAGTTCTGCGATATTATCGTCCTGTACGGACGCAAACCGCGCACCAAGGCACCTGCCCAGATTTTAGCCGAACTCGACAGGCTGTATGAGTTAGGTTGGCGACGGGGTGTGTTTATGGTGGATGACAACTTCATTGGCAATAAGCGTAATGTCAAGTTACTACTTCAGGAACTCAAGATCTGGCAAAAAGAACACGGCTATCCATTCGTGATGGATACCGAGGCTTCTGTCGATCTTGCTCAGGATGAAGAGCTATTGCAACTCATGGTAGAGAGCAATTTCTCCGCCGTCTTTATTGGGATTGAAACTCCTGATGAAGCTAGTTTGGCAATGACCAAGAAATTTCAGAATACGCGCGGTTCCCTCAGCGATGCAATTGATACGATTATTCGGGCTGGATTGCGCCCGATGGCTGGGTTTATCATCGGTTTTGATGGCGAGAAAAAAGGAGCTGGCGATCGCATTGTCCGGTTTGTAGAAGAATCAGCAATTCCGACTACCACCTTTGCGATGTTGCAAGCTCTACCAAATACCGCACTTTGGCATCGGTTAGAGAAAGAAGGCAGAATGCGGAAAGGTGATGGGAATATTAACCAGACTACCCTGATGAATTTTGAGCCAACTCGTCCACTCGAAGATATTGCGCGGGAATATGTTGATGCTTTTTGGCGTATTTACGATCCGAAAGCTTTTCTCGATCGCAATTACCGCTGTTTTATGAAGATGGGTGCGCCGTTTGGTAAAGCTGAGTTCAAATTTCCCCCACTCGTCGAAATCCGCGCTTTATTAACTGTGATGTGGCGACAAGGAATCAAACGTGAGACACGCTGGATCTTCTGGCATCACTTATTTAGCATTCTCCGTCATAACCCAGCCGTATTTGTCCACTATATTAGCGTCTGCGCTCACAACGAACACTTCCTCGAATATCGGGAAATCGTTCGCGATGAAATCGAAGCTCAATTAGCTGAATTCTTAGCTGAGCGTCAGGAACAAGTAGTTAGTATTCCGGTGGTGATTGATGTTCCAGTGAGCGTAAATTAATAATCTTATATCTTGCACCAGTAAATAGACATTAGTAAGAGCATAGATCCTAGGGTACCCATGAAGGGCACCCCTACACAATTCACCTTTAGGGGTGCCCTTCATGGGTACCCACGGGTTGTGGCAGTACTAATACTTTCCGGCGATTGTAGTTGTTTGTACTCAATCCGTTCATGTAGCGACTGCTGCGTAGAATCCGAATCTCCGCCGATCACAATTGCACCAGCATAGTCGGGGGAGATTTCTAGTTTCTGGATCTGCCAAATATCAGTTGTGGGAGCGGAAATAATCGCAGCAGGGGTACTGGGATCGATCGAGACCTCAATTTGGTCTAATGAAGTACTAAGCCCAGTACCACAGGCTTTGAGGTAGGCTTCTTTTTGCGTCCAGGCATGGAAAAATGCGGCTTGTTGCTCGGTAACTGGAAGACGGTGAAAGATGGCTTGTTCGGTGGGTGAAAAAAACCTGTCAACTAGATCCGCAGCGGGTAAAGGATGAATATATTCTAGATCGATCCCAATTGGATATTTTGCACTAATGCCATATACGGCTCGATCGTGCGAATGGGATAAATTAAACTGAAGCTGACTACCATCTAGCTCAGGCTTACCCTGTTGACCATAGGTAAAAGCAATCTGAGCTGGAGTAAGATCAAGATACTGACTGAGAATTTGCCGTAAATATCCCCGTGCAACAATCCAGCGATTGCCATGAGTAGGATTGATAAATTTGGCGGCGCGTTGCTGTTCCTGAGCAGTTAAGAATTGTCTAAATGCTGCAACCTGTTGGAGATCTAGATTGAGATCAACGCTCCAGATCTGAATATCGCTTTCTAATAACATCAACATGCTTGGATCTGCTGGACAGAGAATGGTAGATAATTAGGAAAGCCTATTTTACTCCTGTTCACAGCCTCTTCAGGATTAAATTAGGCTAAAGTAATTGTCATCGAACTAGATTTAGTCAAAGCATATGCGAACCCATTATTGCGGTACAATCCGCACCGAACACATTGGCGAAACTATTACTCTCTGCGGATGGGTAGATCGTCGCCGCGATCTTGGGGGGGTGATTTTTCTCCATTTACGCGATCGATCTGGTTCGGTTCAAGTTGTCAGCGATCCGATTCGCACGCCTGATGCTTATCATCTGGCTGAAACGCTTCGCAGTGAATATGTCGTCAAGATTACTGGACAAATTTATCGTCGTCCTGATGAATCACTCAATCCCCGCATTCCCACTGGCGAAATTGAAGTCTACGCCGAGCAAATTGAGGTGTTAAACCGCGTTCATAAGCAATTACCTTTCCAAGTATCTCAGACCGAAAATGAGTTTGTGAGGGAGGATTTACGCCTCAAGTATCGCTATCTCGATCTGCGCCGAGAGCGAATGAGTGCCAATCTGCAACTTCGCCATCAAGTAATTAAAACTATTCGCCGATTCTTGGAAGATCGTCACAATTTTATCGAGATCGAGACTCCCGTATTGACTCGTTCTACGCCAGAGGGTGCGAGAGATTTCATCTTACCCAGTCGGGTAAATCTGGGTGAATGGTTTGCCCTGCCTCAGTCACCGCAGTTATTTAAACAACTATTGATGGTATCTGGTTGCGATCGATACTATCAGGTGGCGCGATGTTTTCGGGATGAAGATTTGCGTGCTGACAGACAGCCAGAATTTACGCAGTTGGACATGGAAATGAGTTTCATGTCTCAGGAAGATATTATTAGTCTGAATGAGGAATTAATTTGTCAGATTTTCAAGGAAATTAAGGGTGTAGAAATACCTCGCCCATTACCTCGGATGACTTATGCCGAAGCGATGGATGATTATGGCTGTGATAAACCGGATACCCGCTTCGATCTGAAACTAGTCAATGTTTCGGAGTTATTTAAAGACTCCCAATTCAAAGTATTTTCAGGGGCGATCGCTAATGGTGGCATCGTCAAAATCCTACCGATACCTGGCGGTAATCAAACTATCTCCAATGTACGGATCAAACCAGGTGGCAACTTATTTAAAGAAGCTACAGAAGCAGGTGCCAAAGGTTTAGCCTATATCCGCGTCTTAGAAAACAATGAAATTGACACAATCGGCGCAATCAAAGACTCGCTATCAGCAGCAAGTAAACAGCAATTATTAGCCATGACAGGTGCCAAACCTGGAGACTTATTACTATTCGGTGCGGGTGATGCCGCAATGGTAAACAAAACACTTGATCGATTGCGCTTAATCATCGGACGAGAGCTAGGTTTAATTGATGATAATCAAGTCAATCTTTTGTGGGTAACAGATTTCCCGATGTTCGAGTGGAATGCTGATGAAAAGCGGTTTGAAGCCCTCCATCATCCTTTTACTGCACCCCATCCAGACGACATTAACGATCTGACAACTGCCCGCGCCCAAGCTTACGATATCATTTTCAATGGTACCGAAATTGGTGGTGGTAGTGTGCGAATTCATCAGCGAGAAATTCAAGAGCAAGTATTTACGACAATTGGATTATCTACCGCAGAAGCTAATGATAAATTTGGATTTTTACTCGAAGCCTTTGATTATGGTACACCACCACATGGCGGGATTGCTTATGGACTTGATCGATTGGTCATGCTATTAGCTGGTGAAGACTCAATTCGCGATGTAATTGCTTTCCCCAAAACACAACAAGCACGGTGTTTACTTACCAATGCACCTGCAAGTGTCGATGCCAAACAACTCAAGGAACTAGAAGTAATTTCTACCTATAAACCCAAGGCAGATAGCTAGGAATCAGAATTAAATAACCTGAGGAGGTTGGGTTTGATTCTTTTACCCAACCTCCAAAATGGATATTATTTAATTCTGATTCCTTTTTAATTAAGGGCATCGTTTTCAACTTTTAACTTTCAATTTTTAACTCATTTAAGTAGGGCTTGCTGAAAAAGTAGGAGAATAGTCTTCCAAAACTTAATTGGTCATGGAAAAAGTCTGGGTAATTAGTTTTCATTAAGACAATTTCTCCAAATATAATTTTATCTAATTATAACGACACGAAAATAGGT
>JANYIT010000341.1 GCA_025358725.1 Chamaesiphon sp. GL140_3_metabinner_129_sub | reverse complement strand
TCACCAGTTTTTGGGCAGTTTGTAATGCCAAGATTTGTTTCGCACTCGTTTTAGCATTAATCGGGCAAGTTGCTACTGCAATGGAAGGGGCATCATTTGTAATCGAACTATTGGGGGCGATTTTTGCGCCGACTATTTCATATATGATGGCTAAAGGTTCGGCACTGGCAATGGCAGAAGGATTCCAGGGTGCTGGTTCGGGCGCAGTTATGGGTGTCGCTAAAAATTCAGGGAAAAGTGCTTCAGATGGGTTGAAGAAGTCTGGAGAAAATAAAAAAGCTAAAGCAGCTCAAGCCACTCAAGCTACTCAACATAGCCAAGTTTTGAGAGCTTTACGAATTGGTAGAAGAGGTTAGAAATAATCAGTAATAAGTGTAGAGAAAACTGTAGTTAAATTAGGTTAGGAGTTGACACTATTGGAAGATAATTCCCGATCCTCAAGATTGTAGGTATCTTCTCTGTGATAGTTGCTCATCTTACGATCGTACTAGAAAAACTAGAATAATTTGGGGAATAAGTGATGACAAACGATCTTGGACTGACTCACATCGCACTTCCTATAGCTGATGTGGATAAAAGTATCGAATTTTATGCCACCTATGCCCGAATGCAAATGATTCATCGTCGCAGGGTTTCAGCTTTGTTTTATGGGAAGGTGACTTAGGGGCATTTCAGTCTTGGCTTCAATGACATGACGCTCTCAGGAGCGGTGTTTTATGGTAAGCTTGAACTATATTTTAAACCCAAGGATAAAATCGATGAGTTTAACTTTCTACTCCGCCCCAATGTCCACTGCCAGCATCACCGAAGCAGTGCTTGCCGAACTGGGTATAGATTGCGAGCGCATAAATCTTGACCTCAGCGCAGGTGATGCTAAAAAACCTGATTACCTCAAAGTTAATCCGAATGGAAGAGTCCCAGCGATCGTGCATGATGGCACGGCAATCTGGGAGTCATCCGCCATCACAATGTATCTAGGTGAAGTTTTTGGCGTGGATGCCAAACTTTACCCCGCACTAAGTCCACAGCGTGGCGAAGCCATGAAATGGATTGCATGGGCTAACATCACCCTTGCTGAAGCAGCAAATCGCTTGTTCCAGTCGTTGCCACCCGAACAGCAAGGAGATCCAGCAACCAATGCTGACGAAAAAGTTACCTCCGAACAGAAAAGTGCGATCGCTATGGAGAAGGCAAAATCTGACCTCGCTAACTGTCTCAGAATTCTTGACGGCGGACTAGAGGGGCGATCGTTCTTGCTTACCGAATACAGTCTTGTGGATACTCACGTACAAGGCATTGTCGGCTGGATTGGGTCGATGGATGTCGATCTAAAACCATTCTCCCACGTCACGGGATGGTTGCAACGTTGCTACGAGCGTCCAGCGATCGCCAAGTTAATGGCTGGTTGAGATCGAAAAAACTCACTGACAGACCAATTTTAGACTCAAGAGAAGGCGCGCAGATCCACTGCTTAGAATTTCTTTTGTCATTCGAGGAAAATTTATGACATTTACGGCGATCGTCCGCACAGAATACGTCAACCAAGTGTTTCGATCGCTGGATAATCTGTATGTCCCTGTTCGCCACTGCTTAGAACGTGTCCCCTCCAACCAGGTTATTAATGACAACCCTTCAGTGCTTCAATATCTGCGGCCATAATCTTCTCCAAATTACGTGTAATCTTCTCGATATCCCAATTCCACCAAGCAATTTCAAGCAATGTCGCGATCACCTCATCATCAAAGCGTCGTCGAATCAACTTAGCCGGATTACCACCAACAACGGTATAGGGGGGAATATCACTCACAACAATGGACTTCGATGCAATAATCGCACCATCACCCACCTTCACTCCTGGCATAATCACTGCTTCATAGCCGATCCAGACATCATTACCAACGATCGTATCTCCCTTGTCAGGCAGCTCTCCAGCTTGGGGTGTCGCCCTTTCCCAGCCATTGCCAAAAATGTAGAATGGATAAGTAGAAAATCCATCCAATTTATGGTTTGCACCATTCATAATAAACTTAACACCTCTTGCCAAGGCACAAAACTTACCGATTACTAAGCGGTCGCCGATGAATGGGAAATGGTATAAAACGTTCCGCTCGAAGTTTTCTGAATCTTCTGGGTCATCATAATATGTGTAATCGCCAATGATGATATTAGGATTCGATACAGTGTTCTGAATAAAGCAGATCTGCGAAAAACCTTTCATTGGATGCTTATCTTTTGGGTCTGCTCCGTACACGATCGATCTCCCAAAGCTCACTAAATTCTTTATATTTATATTTTATCGAAATGGCATGTACTAGCATCATCTAAATTCATACATCATATTGAACGATACTTCACCCGCTCGATTTACAACTTCGCTCCCTGGAACCTTCATAAATCCTGTCCGCGCATACAGCCGAACAACTGGATTATTCGCCCGAACACTCAGACTTATTGCTGGATATTTCATCTTCGCTGTGCCTAAAATTTGCGTCAATAATTTAGTCCCGATGTCTTGTCCGCGATAATCTGGCAAAACAGCGATCGCCAACTCTGGAATCTCATCTTTGACATAACCAAACCCTTTGTCTTCCCCCAGCCACAACCGCAGCCAAGCCGCCCCAATGGGACTTGTATCGACGATGGCAACATAACCAAGATCGCCCATTCTGCCCCAATTTAAGGCATAACGAGCTAAATAAGGCTGCTGTCGAACTGATTCAATTGAAGATTCATGCGCTGCATATCGCAACATCTCCCACACGATCGACTCATCTTCAACCATCAAAGAACGAATCACAAAATTCATAGTTAAAGATCGGTATTTACAGACTTAGATTCTAAATTACAGGCAACAACGGGTTTGATGAAAAATACCGTTCGTTCCACTTCTCGAAAACCAATTTTCTTATGAAACTCTTGACTTGCGATGTTTTCGATTAAAGCATCGGAAGCTAGTTCGCGACATCCATGCTCCAATGCCCATTCTTGAGCAGACTTTATTAGTGCTGCACCAATACCTTGATTGCGGTATTCATCTTGCACATAAATTCCCTCAACATAAGCCACAGGGCTATGAGTTGCGCCTGGAACATAGTCCGATCGTAATGAAAGATTCATAAATGCGATTGCATGTCCATTTTCATCTCTGACGATAAATCCGTCCTCACAAGGAGATTCGAGGATATTAGTTAGGATAACTTGCATTTGGGCGATTGAGTAATCCGGCCACAATGTTAACGCCAGCTCCAACCATTCGTTGAAATCATTTTGGGTGATTTTGACAATTTTCACGTTGCGATAATTAAAATGATTGCTAAGGCTTTGGTGTTTCACCCGATCGAGACTCCAGTAATTTATTGGCTCGAAGCTTTTAAATCCTAGTTCAGCACTTGCGGCGTGACGGTAGGAGTACCAGTTCCTAGAATAAAAAATGGGTTTGTCTTGTAGCTACCATCGAGCCGAGATCGAATAACCATAACCATCACGCGCAAGGTACCCGCTAGCAACCCGATCGATTTGGGCTTGGGTTCTCCAATCGCGGATTGAGTACTGACGTGCATCCGAATCGTTCCCAAGGCATCGTCTAACGACACTCGATCTGAACTCAAGCAATTGTGAATTAAACCAATGAAGGACAGCTTAAAATTTGGAGAAGTGTTCCCAATGGGCGTATTACAACAAGCGGCGTACCAGCGTAGCAGACCATTTTCAGTAAGCCGGATGCAAGCCAGATGTTCGGTACCTGTGAGAAAATCAAGATGTTTAGGGAGAGTTTGAATGATGCTAGTCCCACCCATTCGTTCGCGAAGCGTGAGCAAAGCTCAATCAAGAATATCATCCTCTCGCTTGAGAAAACGGGCAAAGGCTTGGCAATCTGTACAGTAGCACACGCACCGATTTAGATCTTTAGTGCGCTTCAGGGTACCTGTTAATTTGCCACAATTACAACGGAGTGGGTGATTCATGATTTGAGGTTCCTCGTACTTCGATTCTCGTTCCGAGAGGCTGCGCCAACGATTGGTGAAACGGTGAGCTATGGCTGCGGATCTGTCATCTACTGGACGAGTTGAATTACGACACCATTAGGATCTGTGACTTGAAAAAAGCGTTCGCCCCAGGGTTCGGTTTCAATTGGTGTCGTAATTGTCACCCCTTCTAATTGTAATCGGGTATATTC
>JANYIT010000340.1 GCA_025358725.1 Chamaesiphon sp. GL140_3_metabinner_129_sub | reverse complement strand
ATGAGCAAAGCCTTGTTCTTACCTTGTTTATGTGGCGGAATCTCCGTCCTTTGATCTTCGATTCCATCCTGTTTGGGGATCGAGTCATCGCAATTTAATGGCACTAATTCCTGGCTAGAATCTGACTGCACACTGCTAGATTTATGGGGAAACTGGGTAGTTATTCCATTCAATTCACAAAAAAAGTCTGAATCTAGATTACCGGAGTTGAGATTACCTGAAAGTGGTTCGGAAGCGGCTTTTGTGTCTGGAGATATGACTTTCGGGTTGGTATCCATTCTATGAGCGTAATTACCTGATTAATTGAGTTGAGCTAGAGCGAAATCCAGTTACTGAGGGGCAGCGGGAGACTGTGTAGGATTAGCTGGATCTACGGGAGCCGTTGGAGTCAAATCTGGTAAGATTGGCTTTGTATCCTGTGGTGTGTACTCTTCGATCGCGTAAATCTCTAGTCCTGCCGATCGCGCCATTGCAATGACACGGGATAAGTCTTTACGATCGTTACTAGCTGCTGAGTCCACATCGGTTAAAGATGGGGGGACGACTGCTCGTAGGTAGACAGTTTTGTTAAACGGCACCACTTTTTCAGTGGCAGTGGCATCTAAGGTGGCACGATAGACTAAATTAGCCACAATCTGAATCTTCCACAACCGCTCGTCGCCATTGCCTTTAACCTCCACCGGATCTTGAATATCCAGGGGAATGAAAGCCACTTCCGATTTGCCCTGAAGGATTTGAAGCTGTGCCATCAAAGGTGCGATCGAATTACCCAGAAACTCCTCGCGGAATTTATCGGCTAGCATCCAGGAACCACCCCAAACTGAGGTAGGGATTAATATTTTGCCAGTTTTAGACTCCACTGGCACCCCAGGATCTGCTTGGGGACGGCGAGGATCGTCTCCAGCAGCCACGGGTAAGTATTGCCGCCAAGTGAACAGTTTATTCAGACTGCCGACGGTGAAGTCTTTAATAAGCTGTGGCGAACGATCCTTACCTTCATAGGCTTTAACCTCGATCGTTTTACCATTAACTAACTGCACCATCGTGGGCATGGGACGATGGGCGATCCCATTTATCCCCATCGCTTGGACTAATAATAAAATTAGATTGAAAACAGAAATGCCTAAAGTCACCAAGATAAATAAGCCGATCTTGTTCTCATTTCCTCTGGAGCGATCTAGTTTGGTGAGGACTACAAGATCTTTAAATGAATCTGACATTTATCGGGATGGTGAGATTTGAAACGTATACCCCGTTTTAACCTTCAGATCGATCGAATGCCTTGCGACTAAATGCTGAACTCAAGCCAGAGAGTAAATAATAAGTAATAACATATTACACAAAAGAGCGTGTAGCCAGTTCTATAGCTATACACTGCGCTCCCAGCGAAACTTCCGTTCGGACTCCTGGATTGGCAGATCGTTAATACTCGCAAATCGCCGCATCATCAGACCATTTTCAGCAAATTCCCAGTTCTCATTGCCATAGGCGCGATACCAGGAGCCAGAATTATCGTGCCACTCATATTCAAATCGCACCGCAATTTTATTGTCCATAAAGCACCACAGTTCTTTCTTTAAACGATAGTCCAATTCCTTTGCCCACTTGCGGGTGAGCAAATCTTTGATGGCAGCTCGTCCAGTAATAAATTCGATCCGATTCCGCCATTCGGAATCTTCGGTATACGCTAGCGCAAACCGTTCTGGATCGCGGGTGTTCCAAGCATCTTCCGCCGCCTGTACCTTGGCTGTGGCTGTTTCGATGGTAAATGGTGGGAGCGGTGGTTTAGTTTCCATGATTTTAATTGGAGTGGATATAGCTAAATTGATAGGATAAAAAATCTGATTTCTTTAATACCAAGAACCCATGCGTTCTAGATAAGGCGAAAATTGTGGATTTGTCCAGCGCAGGGGGAGACTACCTTCAATTCGATATCCTCGAACTGGTCGAAAACGAAATAATCGCTCTGCCCCGTCATAATTTATAACGTCAGTCCCTTCCCAAATCACTTCAGCGGTACCTGTTATGTAAAGGACATTTCCTGAATCAAAATCTACAAATAACAGCCCTGAGTGGGGATTTAATTCCAGATTGCCGAAGGTATTGAAGTGACAATTGCCAGCAAAATCGGGAACGGTTAATGTGCCATCATCATCGATGCGGACGAATCCAGGTTTACCACCCCGATGAGAAACATCCACACCTCGCGCAGCACCTGCTGATTCATCTTGATAGGCTGTGGCAATGAAGAAAGTATCAGCGGCTGTAATGATGGCGCGTTCCGCTGCGTCTAAGGTTGTGAAGTGATGAACGGTGGGGACGGTTGAATCGGATTCAACTAGCTCAAACATCCGGGCTTGAATATATTGAGGACAATTACCAAAGCTCTGTCCGACATGGACATCAAAGCTATCGGCATGAATTGCCGTGATGGTGCCATTCAAGCGGTTGCGACGGCGGGTATGTAGTTCGATGCCGAGCAATCCAATATCGATCCCTTCCGCGAGGGTAGTTGCTAGAGGATCGCCAAATAGTGGCTGGGCGATAACTCGCAATGTGTGCTGATTTGGGGAGGAGAGAAAACCTGGTTCGCCCACCAGGATCGAAGCCCAGAGATTACCCGCTGTATCCACCGTACCCACAATTAGATAGGATAATTGGGCAAAAAACTGTTGATGCTGCTCTGGGAGGTAGTCTCGCACCACTCGACGGGCTTGTCTGTCCATCCGCTCCTGCGCTCCGAATCTGGCTTGAATTGCCAGTTCTCCGGTGTGAAAGGGTGACTCTATATGTGTCCAGCCTGGGTTTGCCATGTTGTTTTCTCGTGAGAGATTAGATCGATGTTTAGCCGCAATGAACTGATTACTCGATGCCCTCCAACACAATTTTGCCAATCGTCTTTCCAGACTCTAGTAATTTATGTGCTGTTTCTAGATTGGTGCTATTCAAAATGCCTAGATTTTTAGTAATTGTCGTTTTAACAATACCTCGATCGATCAGTGTCGCCACCTGGTTTAATAGATCGTGCTGAGACTGCATATCATCTGTTCCAAACCTCGATTTTGTAAACATCAATTCCCAAACAAATGTAATGCTCTTAGCAAAGAATGGGTTTAGATCGAATGGACTATTTGTGCTGACGATCGAGCAGATTTTGCCCTGCGGTTTAATTACATCTACCATATTGGGTAAATGTTGGGCCGTATCATTGAGACAAAGAATATAATCAACATAATTAATATCGATCACTGCTAGTCCCGATCTGAACGGCTGATGATGATTAATAATTTCATCCGCACCCATTTTTTTACACCAGGCGATCGATTCTGCTCTAGAAGCAGTAGCAATTACCTGCAAACCTGCTACCTGTTTCGCCAATTGAATCGCAATCGAACCTACGCCACCAGCCCCACCAATAATTAACACGGTACTCGATCGATTCTCAGGCGTTTTTTCTGACTCAATTCCTAACCGTTCAAATAATGCTTCCCAGGCGGTAATAGTAGTTAGCGGTAATGCCGCAGCTTCAGCAAATGATAGACTAGTTGGCTTTTTACCAACAATTCGTTCATCGACTAGATGATATTCACTATTGCAGCCCGATCGAATCACACTACCAGCATAATAAACTTCATCACCTACTTTAAATAGGGTAACTTCTGCCCCAACAGCTTCCACAATTCCCGCAGCATCCCAGCCTAAAATTCCCGATGGATGTTGTCTCTGAGGCGATGAGCGGACTTTATAATCGATTGGATTGACGGAAATAGCTTTCACTCGAACAAGTAAATCTCTAGATTCGGGTGTAGGAATTTCTATCTCCGTTTCAGTAAACAATGCGTCAGTATCATTCGATTGAGGTGAATTCGTGGTAATTGCTTTCATGAGGATTATTTCTATCTGAATTTGGCGATCTGTGTGATGCTAACTTATTGGTAAATCATTTATTAATTGAATATATAAGGATATCGAATAGCGATCGAAGTGCCGATACTGTGGCAGAATCTATCAGCTTGCCCTTATCATTTAACTTGGCGGAAATAGCCGGAATACACAGCGTTGCTCCTGCTGGAATATCTGCCATCATGACTCTTAAAGTTTGCACCAGTGAAGCATTTGCTTTATCGCCACCATCGGGTGATGGAGAGGCACTAATTACCGCAGTAGGTTTATACATAAACTCACCTGAAGAAACGATCCAATCGAGGGCATTTTTGAGAGCACCAGGGACACCATGAGCATATTCAGGCGTGCAAAAAATTACCCCATCGGTATCTTGCAAATGTGTCCGCCAATCAATAACTGAAGCCAATCCGTCATCGAGATCGGGGTTAAAGTGAGAGAGATTGCCAATTCCATCATAAATTTTGATATCTACATCAGCAGTGGCTAATTCCACCACTGCTTGTAAAATGGCTGTGTTAGAAGATTGAGGGCGCAAACTCCCAGAAATTGCCAAGATTTTCATCGGATTCCTTCAGCTTTAGCATAAGCGCGTTTGACGGCTGGACGACTCTGGATAGACTCAAACCACCGCTTGAGGTTGGGGAAGGCATTAAGATCGATTTGCTGGCTAGCATGGGGTACAATCCAGGGATAAGCCGCCATATCTGCGATCGAATATTCGCCCGTAATGTATTCCCGATTTGTTAATTGCCGATCTAACACTCCATACAATCGCTCGGTTTCTTTGAGATAGCGTTGAATCGCATAAGGGATTTTTTCGGGTGCATACTGAGTAAAATGATGATTTTGACCTAGCATCGGTCCCAGCCCACCTACTTGCCAAAATAGCCACTGCATAGTCTCCATTCGACCCCTGAGATCGGTGGGCAAAAACTTACCAGTTTTTTCGGCGAGGTATTGCAAGATCGCCCCGGATTCAAATACACTAATCGGTTCGCCGCCAACGATCGGTTCGAGATCGACAATCGCGGGAATACGGTTGTTGGGCGATATCTGCAAGAAAGCTGGCTGAAATTGTTCGCCTTTGCTGATGTTAATCGGATGAATGGTGTAAGGTAGTGCCGCTTCTTCTAAAAAGATCGGAATTTTATGACCGTTGGGGGTTGTCCAGTAGTAGAGATCGATCATGATTTCTCCTGAAGATTGAGTATCTGATTCGATACCTTGATAAAAAGGATCGAATCAGATGATTTCTCCTCTCCCAAGTTTGAGAGAGGTTTGAGAAGTTGGGATTTGTTAAATTCCAGCCATTGGAACATAACCAGGGAGGTGCTTAATGCGATCGATCCATGCCAACACATTTGGATAAGCATCAACATTAATCTTGCCATCTCGCGCTAGAGCGACATAGGGAAAAACAGCAACATCAGCAATAGTGGGATGCTCGAATTCTAACCAAGTGCGCGTACTTAAATGTTCGTTCAACAGGTTCAGAATATATTCAGATTTTTGGGTGGCTCGATCGATATTAATATTAGTACCAGCCCCAAACAAATGATATAGTCGAGCATTTTCTGGCCCCTGCCGTACTTCTCCGGCGGTCGTCGATAACCAGCGAATAACTTGAGCTAGCGGTAGCGCATCCACTGGGAGCCATTTGTCACCGCCATACTGCCGAGCTAAATATACCAAAATCGCCTGAGCATCTGCCAATTTAGTCTCGCCATCGATTAAGAATGGCACCTGTCCAAATGGGTTGAGTGCAAGATATTCTAGCGATTTTTGTTCGCCTTTCATCAAGTCTACTTTAATCCATTCGTACTCGATCTTTAATAATTCTAACAGCAGTTTTACTTTGTAACTATTGCCAGATACTTCGTGACCGTAGAGTTTAATCATGATGTCAATCCTGATGCGGTGAAGGTGAATATTTAATGTGTGAAAATCTGTGTACCTGTCGATCTAATGCGAACAGTCAGTTGGTAAAAAACCACGTTCTAACAGGGGTACGAGAGCTAGAACAGCTAAGATCCAAAGTTGCTGTGGGCAAACAGGCTGATTCGGATGGATCTGCGGAAGATGACGTTGTGCTTGTTTCATCCCAATCCTCTCTCGGAAGGTAAGCTTGTTTTTGTACCGTTCGTTCGGTATCAAATACTGTACCGTTCGTTCGCTATAATTGTCAATAGGTAAATTAAACTTTTTTGCTCATGTCTAAACAAACCTATGTGCCAACTCTGCTCCAACTGTTTCGGCAGTATGGTTATGAGGGTGTAACGATTTCCAAAATTTCTCAGGCAACTGGATTGGGAAAAGCCAGCCTTTACCATCACTTCCCTGGTGGCAAAGCAGAGATGGCAGAAGCTGCCCTAATGCAGGTTAATCTGTGGCTAGAGACGGGGATTTTACCAATTTTGAGGAATAATGAAAAACCGCTCGATAAATTCCAGGCGATGTGCGCGGAAACGAATAGTTTTTTTAATGAGGGACAAAATTCCTGTCTGTGGGCGGTTTTAGTATTAGAAGCAGCGAGTGACGATCTGTTTCACACCCAAATTAGGTGGGCATTTTCGCAGTGGATTGAAGCGATCTCCAATATTCTGATTGCAGCGGGATTGGATGAAACACTCGCAAAACAACGCGGCGAAGATGCAATTATTGCTATTCAAGGATCGTTAATTTTGTGTCACGGTTTGAGAGATTTTGCACCGTTTGAGCGCGTACTCAGACAGTTACCACAGCGACTCTGTGAAGGTATTTGACATACAGATATACATCTATTTCATCAATTAGAACTAGTCCTGATGTTTGCTGCAAAATTAGCGGCAATTTTGTAATATCTATATCTATATCTCATTTAACTATGTTTTTCTCTACATTTATTACTGATTATTTCTAATCTCTTCTACCAATCCGTAAAGCTCTCAAAACTTGGCTGTGTTGAGTAGCTTGAGTAGCTTGAGCTGCTTTAGCTTTTTTATTTTCTCCAGACTTCTTCAACCCATCTGAAGCAACTTTTCCTGAACTTTTAGCTACACCCATAACTGCGCCCGAACCAGCACCTTGGAATCCTTCTGCCATTGCCAGTGCCGAACCTTTAGCCATCATAAATGAAATAGTCGGCGCAAAAATCGCCCCCAATAGTTCGATTACAAATGATGCCCCTTCCATTGCAGTAGCAACTTGCCCGATTAATGCTAAAACGAGTGCGAAACAAATCTTGGCATTACAAACTGCCCAAAAACTGGTGA
>JANYIT010000339.1 GCA_025358725.1 Chamaesiphon sp. GL140_3_metabinner_129_sub | reverse complement strand
CTTAACTACGGCGGGATTCTTGTTGGGTGATAACTATGGATCGATCGAAGGTTACTTAGCTCCAGTTTCTAAATTACTTGAACGTAGTTTTTTAAAGACCCAATAACCTAATAAACCGACTAAGCCCAATACAACTAATTTAGAAACTGGAGCTAAGTAACCTTCGATCGATCCATAGTTATCACCCAACAAGAATCCCGCCGTAGTTAAGCCTAATGTCCAGATTAAGGTACCGATCGATGAGTAAATGGTAAAAGTGGTAAAAGACATCTTATTCATCCCGGCAGGCAGGGAAATCAGCGTTCTAATCCCCGGCACCATCCGCCCAAAAAACACCGCATTTTTGCCATGTTTATCGAACCAGTTATTAACCCTGTCGATATCTTTGGCAGAGACACCAATCCATGTGCCATAGCGATCTGTCCAACCAGCTAATCTTTGATAGTTAACTAATCGTCCGAGGTAATACCAAGCATAAGTTCCCGCCATCGTACCGACGGTACCAGCAAAAACAGCCAGTCCAAAGTTCATTTTGCCTTGAGCTACAGTAAATCCAGCTAATGGCATGATCAGCTCGGACGGAATCGGCGGAAACAGATTTTCGGCAAACATTAGTAAGCCGATACCCCAGTATCCCAAGCCGCTCATTAGACTATTAATCCATTCCACCATTAGTTAGCGTAGGGTGGGCACTGCCCACCATCTAGGGTTTAAGCATCATATATTCGATCGATAATTATCAACTATCAATTAACTAGCCTAAGTTGCTACCTATAGAACGCCTACGATTGAAATCGTGGCTAATGTTGCAAAGTCCGCCTTCGCATTCCGAGGAGTGGTTTCAACCACTTTGAGTATAGGTAGCAACTTGGGTTAATTAATAAATATCAGCTTCTACTGTAATCGCGATCGCGATTATCAGCGCACAAACTATACGATTTCTTAATCTGGCGCAGAATTGGCTAGCTATGAGTCGATCGAATTTTGGGTATGCTGAAGTGTGGGGTAACTCAAACAAACTTGTGTGTACACGCTAACCTTAAAAGAGCATCGATTACTAAATCTCAGCAATTCCCATTTCCCATTTCCGCCATGACTAGCAAACAGCAAATTCCCCAACGCTACGTTAGAATCAGTAAATACCTATCCAAACACCTGCGCCACCAACCAGAACGCCTGGGTTTGGAACTCGCACCAGGTGGATGGGTTAATGTTGATCATCTGCTAGCCGCAGTATCACAAAATGGATTTGAGATTAGTCGATCTGAGTTACAACAGGTAGTTGACAGCAATGATAAACAACGTTTTTCCTTCGATGAATCTGGCGATTTGATTCGCGCCAATCAAGGACATTCTACTGAAGTAGATCTACAGCTTCCAGTTCGCACTCCTCCCGCAATTCTCTATCATGGGACTCATGTCAAAGCAGTAACAGCAATTTTAAAGACAGGACTGCAAAAAATGTCTCGTCACCACGTTCATCTCACCACAAATTTGAGTATGGCTCATCAGGTAGGTGGTAGACGTGGGAAAAGTATCGTATTGGGTGTAAATGCGCTGTTAATGGAAAGCAATGGTTATGACTTCTATTGCACGGACAATGATGTGTGGTTGGTTGATGAGGTACCACCACAATATCTACAACTATTAGCAGCGTGATTCGCCTAGAGCATCATGCTCTTGAAGCAAATTTTAAAGGCAGAACATTAATATGGGATATGGAGATTTTAACCAGAATAATAATGCTCAGAATAAAGGGCTATTAGCAGCAGGATGGAGACCGCTGAATCGGGATTTGGATGTTGGTTTTTTCGCGAATATTGTTGTTAATGATACCTGGAATTTAGCGAAACGGAGTGCTGATTTTTTTAGCGATGTCGCCGATGCTCTCAGCCGCAAACAATATTCATGGTGGGCAAATATTCTGAATGTATTTTCAGATAGTGTTCAGTATGAATTTAATGAGCTTTGGAATTATATTACGCCAGATCCAGCTTCACCCGATCGCCGTCATAAAGATGTATTAGTCGCCCAAACGCCAATCGTGCAATTAGTCAGTCGCGATAGTATTCCGATCGAGTATGTGCTCAATCGATTGGAAGAAATCACTGTCAAGAATATTCTGGAGATTCTGGGCAAACCAGATCTAATTACTCAGTACTATTGGGAGCGGTACTTCTACTATCCAGCCGATCGATTCACAAGCTGGGATCGGCTCGAAGTATTGGGCTATGTTTCGGCTTACTGGAAGGAATACGATATTTGGGTGCAAGTTGAGACTTTTGAAAAAGGCAAACGTCAATATACAATTTGTGCCAAAGATTTAGCTCCATTAATCAATAAAGCTACCTATAATGTAGCAGTGATTTTAAGCGGCTATAAAAGTCGTGTAGGTAAAATCAATAGCGACTATCCGATTCGATCTTTCTCAACCGAAATTCAAAGCTTTAGCGATCGAGTTCAACAAGCAATTCTCGAGGATGATCGAGTCGCTGTATTAGTCAATGGCGCGCCTGGTACAGGTAAGACTGTATGGACACAAGCGATCGCCAAAGAAGTCCTAATGCCGTTGGGCTATGTAATTTTTATCCTCGATCACGATGCGGTGGAAAATTTTGTGCCGCCGAGTTATTTAGAACGAATTTGTCTGATTATTAATGAAGCTGATAACTTAGCCAAAAATCGCGCCCTTGAATCTGCTCAAGATAATAGTAAAACCGAACATATTTTGAGTCTGCTAGATGGAACACTTTATCAGAGTGTGATCGATGAAGCTGGAATTCATATTCAACAGAAATTGGTAGTGTTAATGACTTGCAATACTACCGATCGGATGGATCCTGCATTATTACGCAAAGGACGGATTGATTTTACCTCTGAATTTGTTCATAAATTTGTCTAGAAAATTAAGAATCGGATGATATCTATCATGAAGTTTATAATTGCGATCGCTTCATCCACGCGATCGCAATTATTAGTAATAAAGCGATCGATAGAACAGCACTAACCTACGTTTTAACCAATAGCAGTGTACTGGTGCAAGATGTGAGTTTAACTAAGTCCGTACCAGGTGGATCTCCCATTGCCATAACGAATCAAGAGTCGATCATCCGTAAGTTGTTTGAGCCGAGATTTAATCGTACTGCGACTCTCGCCTGTAGCTTGCTCGATCGATTGAGTTGTCACTCTCCCATGCTCCTTAGCTAATTCAAGGATACGTACTGATAGCAATGGCAGCGTTGAAGCCATAATTCTTTCGTTATCGAGTTTAGTTTGGAGCCTATTCTTCTGACGTTGGAGCACGCGCAGAAAAAAGAGTAACCACGGCTCCCAATTGGGTTGTCGCTCTGAATTAAGAGTGCCTTGAGTCTGTCGCAGCGCGAGATAATATCCCTCCTTACTTTCTTCAATAATACTTTCGAGCGAAGAGTAGGGCACATAGCCATATCCAGCCTTCAACAACAATAGCGTCGTTAAAATACGGGACAATCGCCCATTTCCATCCTGAAAGGGATGAATAGCTAGAAATGTAACTACAAACACACCGATGCTCAGAAGTGGATGAATCACTGGCGAAATCAGTCGATCTGCTGTTCCATTGACGATTTCAGTCATCTGACGCGGTGTGTCGAAGGGTGAGGTAGTTTCAAATACGATCCCTAGACTATTTCCATCCACGTCAAAGGCTTGAACGCTATTAGAAAACTTTTTGTATTCGCCCCGATGTCGATCGTCTTTGGGGCTATATTTCAGCAGCATTTTATGGAATTGCTTGATGTAATTTTCCGAAAATGGGATCGACTCCCAACTGGCAAAGATCGAATCCATCACTTCCGCATATCCCGCCACCTCCTGTTCGTCGTGGGAAGTAAAACTTTGCGTCTCCAAGTTAGCCAGCAATGCTTGTACCTGTCGATCTGACAATCTAGCTCCTTCAATCCGCGTTGATGAGCCGACACTCTCGATCGTCGCAATCTTCCGCAGTGCGGCTAATCTGTCTGGTGCGAGAGTATTGAGTGCCCGCCACTTACCTTTGAATTCATCGATTTCAGCGATTAGTAACAGTAGTTCTTGGGTGATGGGAATGTCAATATTTATCATCAGAGTGGCTACTATGTCCAATTAATTAACCGATTATAGCCAATTGTGTCCGATTATGTTCAATTAAATCGACTTGGGCGAAGTTTGTGTAGATATGCTCGAAGCCGATAAAACAATGTACTTGTGTTTGTCTTACAGAAGTTTAGATCCTTCCAGCATAATAATTTTAAGTCTAATTTCAGGGTTTGTTTGGGGGATGTTTGTTTTTTCGATTGATCGATATTTCACAATGGGCATCAAGAAAAGATCGGATTCCAAAAAAATAAATTCTATCGTACCTGTTGCGATAAGAATTGCATTTTCTGTCATCTTGTCATCAGTAATTGCAATGCCTTTGGAAGTGGAGATGTTCCGACCTTCTATCGAAAGACAAATCGCAAAGGATAATCAGGCACAGATACTAATAATACTAAGCCAGGTCGAAAAAGACAAGGCTGCATTAGTAAGTGAAGTCAAACCTAAACTTAAAATAGTTAATGATGAAATAATTGCTATCGATAAATTAATTAGCGAAAATAATATTGAATTCAATAAAGAGACAGAAGCGAGAGGTGCAAGCCGAATAAAAGGTGAGGGGAAATCCTCTAAAACTTATGAAAACAAAATCAACAACAACCAGAAAGACAAAGAAAGATTTATTGCAGAGAGAGAAGCACTTAAAAATTCGATGGCATATAAACAGAGAATAATAGATGAAAATGCTATCAATGAAATGAGATATTATGGATTTGAAGGAGAAAGTGTATTTGAAAAAACAACAAAAAAAGACAGGAATGGAAATAAGAATTTTCAAGATTCTAAAACAAAAAACAAAAAACACAACAAATCAGCTATAGATGAAAACAGCAACAACAATGCAAATATCTTGGAGAAATTATTGCTCAAAAAAGACAATAAAATCAAAATCGATACTAGAAATGGACTCGAAAGAGAAATCGAAGCATTAGAAGAAATATCAAAGCGACCCCAATACTTCTCGGTTAAGCTCTAAGCAGTGCTAGCAATAGAGAAACTAAGGTGTGGGTGCTGAGTTCCCGTACCAGGATGAAAAGGTTTTTTCGCTGGAAATTTTGAACGGGTCTTTTTAACAACGCGCGGGTTAC
>JANYIT010000280.1 GCA_025358725.1 Chamaesiphon sp. GL140_3_metabinner_129_sub | reverse complement strand
ATTAAGCGACTGGCTCGTAAAACCATCTGCTTTTCTAAATCTGTTGTGATGCACGATATTGTGATTGGTTTGTTTATCAATCGGTTTGAATTTGGGTGTGCCATTTAACCTCCTCTCCACAGATCTAGAACATTACCGCATCAACGGAGTCGTCAGCTAGAGTTTTAGTTTGAGTAGAGTCAAGAAGTATTTTGGTGTTCATAGCTTGTCATTAAATTTGCGAGTTTTTTGACGGATACTGTTACGATAGCGAAACGCTGCCTTGAGCAGGTCACTATCTTGCTATTAGATCCTCAGCACGACGACTGCTGGTAGATGTAAATCCACTTCCCTCGTTACCACCCGCTAACTCTTCAACATCAAAATCAAAGATATCGAGATCTAATAGATCGGCAGGATCGAAATCCGTTCCTGTACTTAATGTAACGATGACTTCTTCTATCTTCTCTTCACTTTCATCTGGAATCAATAATTCCATATTGAAAGAGACAAACAGATAAGCCCCATTCATAAATATTAAAGTGATTAAACATATTAGCTGCATCTGAAACCCTTCTCCTCATGGGATTCACTATATTTTTGCCATAATTTTCTCAAATTCTGAGGATCGCTTTATTAGTTTGAGATCTTTGCTGAACTGCTTCCCAAACTTCATTTCAATTTTCAGAGATAATCATCGAGATCCTTTGGCATCGCCGCTCCTGTCGAAAATTGATACTTTTTGGTGAGGATGCTGATTTTCGATGTAACTTAAATTTATTCATGAGTATTATTGATGCTATTGGGGTTGATAATCCCGACAATCGATCGCTGCTTCAGAACAAGCAAGATGGGGATTGACAGTACATTTTAAGTAGCAACTATTAGTGAAATATTTACACTTATGGCAAGGAACTTGATGGAGGCGTTTGACATAAATAAATCCTGTTTTCCATTGATGGGCAAGAGTCCAACAAGCACTAAATACCATTCCCCAGGTAAGAATGAAGCAAAATATCACCATGAATTAATTAAACTCCGCACGCACAAGTAAATCTAATACTAATCCTGGCTCTAATTTTTGCCAAAACTGTTGAATTTGGTAGTTAGTTAGGTCAGAATGGAAGTGATGAAAAAAGTGTCCGCCTGTTGAAGAACGCCAAATTGTATCTACTGATTTTAAGTAACTATTCCAACCAGACAAAACAGGTAAGTTAATCACTGGATCGTCTTGACTACCACAAATCATCAATGGCATTTCTACACCACCTTCAGCGAGAGTATCTAATCGAAAGAGTGAGTGATTGGATGGAGCTTCAACTAAATCTCGTTCCAATCGATCGACTAAACCATGAATATGACTAGCGCAAGTACTCGGAAATAAGTTAAGAGCGATCGATCTCAAAATACACTCTCGACTGGATGGTAATGAGTGCAGTCGAGCATAATAATATGAATGCCAATCGATCGCAGGTTGGACAGCTACACTTAATAATATTAAAGAGGAAACTTGGTCTGGGTACTTACGTGCATATCCTAAAGCAATTACACCACCAATTCCATGTCCAATCAAATGAACTGGTTGAACTAAATTAGATAAATATTCATGGAGTAGATTAATGCCACTATCGATCGAACTACTCTCATCTAATGTCTGATAGTATTCCCAAAATTCGATTTCGACTACTTTTGATAAACTGTTAAGTAGACGACGGTGAAAACATTTGAGGCTAGGGCTAGCACTAACCCAGAGAAATTTAGGTCGATCGAGCGTCATAATTAATATCTAAAAAAATGGTGGTGAATTCACCACCAATGTTTAACTGCTGAATTAGGAACTAAAATTGGTTATGCAAACTCTTTCTTGATTTGAGCAACCCAAGCTTTGACTCGTTCATCTGTTAATTCAGGCTGATTATCTTCATCGATCGCCAAACCGACAAATTTACCATTTTTCACTGCTTTAGATTCGGTAAAATCATAGCCATCAGTTGACCAATAGCCGACTGTTTTACCACCGCGTGCTGTGATTTTTGATTCCAGCATTCCCACAGCATCCATGAAGTTATCCGAATAGCCTAACTGATCGCCAGTACCAAAATAAGCAACAGTTGGTAATGTTCTGAATCTGTGGAAAGAAGTATCATAGAAGCAAGATATAGCAGAGAGAAAGAAAAATGGTATTAGAAC
>JANYIT010000279.1 GCA_025358725.1 Chamaesiphon sp. GL140_3_metabinner_129_sub | reverse complement strand
CGCTACTATCTCCACCTAAATAGGCAATCTCGATCGCCGGATGATCTTGTAATAAGCGCACCAACTGGACACCCCCATAACCCGATGCACCAACGATCCCAACTTGAAGACGGTTATTCTGCTCACCCATGAATGTTATGACCTATATAATAAGAAGTGATTACCATATTCATGGTGGGAACTACAAACTAGTTCAACCCGAGATTCAAAACTAATTTTGAATTTGACGGCGCGGCAATGTGGATTTCTCTACATTGACGATCGATCTAGAGTTTTGACTTGCTTTGATGGACTATATAGTTTACCAACATTTTACCGATCTGTGATAGCAACTTCTTCTACCGACCCGACCAATTTTAAGTTTGACTCGATCGATACCGCCCTCTTAGACTTTGCAGTGGGCAAAATGATCGTGGTAGTAGATGATGAGAATCGGGAGAATGAGGGAGACTTAATCTGTGCAGCGCAGACAGTGACTGCGGATCGGATTAATTTCATGGCTGTCAACGCCAGAGGCTTAATTTGTCTAGCAATGACAGGCGATCAATTGGATCGATTAGATTTACCATTGATGGTGACTAATAATACTGACCCCAATCAAACAGCTTTTACTGTCAGTATTGATGCTAGTCAACAGTTAGGGAACACTACCGGAATTTCCGCAGACGATCGCACTCGGACGATTCAACTGGCGATCGATCCGAACACCGAACCCGCCGATCTCCGCCGTCCAGGTCATATTTTCCCCCTCCGCGCCCAAGCAGGTGGCGTATTAAAACGGGCGGGACATACCGAAGCAGCCGTAGACTTGGCTCGACTTGCTGGCTTGGCTCCAGCGGGGGTAATCTGTGAGATTCAAAATCCCGATGGTTCGATGGCGCGACTGCCAGATCTAATTACTTATGCTCAAACGCATAGTTTGAAAATTATCAGTATTGCCGATCTGATTAGTTACCGTCTGCTCCACGACAGGTTTGTCCATCGCGAGGCGATTACCAAGCTCCCCAGCCAATTTGGACAATTTCAGATCTACGGCTATCGGAATCTACTAGACAATACCGAAACCGTCGCAATTGTCAAAGGCAATCCCGCTGACTTTATCGACAAACCTGTGATGGTGCGGATGCACTCGGAATGCTTGACAGGGGACGCACTCGGTTCGCTCCGCTGCGACTGTCGGATGCAACTTCAAGCTGCCCTCAAAATGATCGAAAATGCTGGAGCGGGGGTAGTTGTCTACCTGCGCCAGGAAGGGCGCGGAATCGGCTTGATCAATAAGCTCAAAGCTTATTCCCTCCAAGATCTGGGACTAGATACCGTTGAAGCAAATAATCGCCTCGGCTTTCCCGCAGATCTTCGTAATTATGGGGTAGGTGCCCAGGTTTTAAATGATTTGGGCATTAGCAAAATTCGGTTGATTACCAACAACCCGCGCAAAATTGCTGGACTCAAAGGCTATGGCTTGGAAATGGTCGATCGAGTACCATTACTAATCGAAGCTAATGACTACAATAATACTTACCTCGCCACCAAAGCCGAGAAGCTCGGACACATGCTACTCCAAACCTATCTCGTCACAGTCGGGATTACCTGGCATGAGGAACCATTAGATGTGTCTGCCAGGTACGATCGACTAGACAAACTTCGTCACCTCGCCCAAACCCATAATCTCCTGCTCAAAGAGGAAGCTAGACCCGTTGGGACAGCTTTATTTGGTACTCCTTCGCTTACCTTCCATCTCGGATTTGACCAAGCCAATTTAGCGATCGAAGGCTGGTATCAAGATCCAAATCATCCCTACGTCCAAGCAATTAGTAAAATCTTGGATGAGATCGCCATCATGCCCCACATCCATCGGTTAGAATTTTTAGTCGCAAATGGACTAGATCCCCTCACCGGACTACAGATGCAACTCGATCGACAAACATATCCCCCAGCCCAATTACCCTCTACACTGAGTTCCCAATTAGAGCTGCAGGTGATTTATAGCTTCAAGTGATCGATCGTTTTGGCAGCGATCTGAAGTTATTTGCATTTTTACAAGATGTTTGTTACAATTCTTAATAAGAGAATAACAAAAAACTTTAAAATCCAGCATCAACAGCCAAATCAGTGAGAGACAAAGAGATGGCGCAGGTTTTTGTCAGAGTCTAAGGAATGAGTTTTCTCCTCCCAACACAGCTATTTTACCAGCCGATCTATTGACGTGCTGGTATTTTTATGCGGATACCTAAATTAATAATTCAGATAGTTGCTTTAAATTGCAATCGATATTATTGAAAACAGGAATATCTGTAAATTCAGATAATTCGCGCAAAAATAACGGAGAACTCGAACAGACACCAGAAATTGCATCAGGAACCAGCCCAAATTCATGCTTGAGAATATTTAATCCACCAATCGCGCCGAAAGTATCATGGGCAGCAAAGATTAGTTTGTGAATACGCGATCGCACATCTGGAGAGCGCAGCAATAAAGCTGTTTCTCGTTGCAAAATCCCATCTGCCAACTCCACCGCCCAATAATTCTTGGGATTATTGGCATACTTGAGATCGAGATCATTGAAGATTTTTACGACTTCTTTTTCTTCTAATAGATAAGTAGATGGAAATCCAAAATGAGTAAAATCATTAACAATAGAAGCACCAGCATCTTGCATATGGAGAATATCCTTCAGGCTAGCTGTACCTGTCACCTTAGAAGCCCGAACATCATACCCCATCGTAGTTAGTGCCCAACAGCAAGCCGTAGCACTAGTACTTTTACCAGAGTTCATACTAGTCCCAATAAATAGGATCAGCTTCGCTCTGTCCTCTTTTTTCTCTAATTTTTTGGGCTTAATCAAAGGATAACTACGCGTATTTAGGACTTCGCCACTGGAGTCACAGATATATCCTAATACTTTGACTTGAGTAGGTTCGCTAACTGATGAATTTTTAACTTGGACATTACCAATAATACCTGATCGAGCTAAAAGATCGACATTAGCTGTCATTGTTGTGGGAATCACTCCTTCATAGAAATCAGGTGCATATCGATTTCCAAATACAAAGATCGCTGTCGAGCCTTCATTGAGCCTGTGAATTCTACCTGACTTATTTTCTAGTTCAGTATGTTGTCCGAGCCGAGTAATTTTTCCATAGACAACATCACCATTTTCTGGCTGTTTGTCTAGAAAATTATAGTATTTGATTTGTTTTCTGCTAATCGTATATGCAGCACTAGGGAGGATATACCAGTCAGGAATCTTGTGCATCTGATTCATCAAAAACTATCTGAATTATTCTCCCTTAACCCGAGTAATCGATGCTGTGATGTTTTATGCAATTTCCGATCCTTTTTGCCGCAAGAGTGGAAATAGCCTTGATTTGGATCTGATCTCGATCGAAAATGCTGTATATCTGGATTCCGAGAACGGTAAAATAGATCCTAATAAGTAAAAATACCTTAATTAAACTACTATGCCAAGAACCCAGAAAAACGATAACTTCATCGATAAAAGCTTCACCGTCATGGCAGATATGCTGCTCAAGATGATGCCTACCAGCAAGCGTGCCAAAGAAGCCTTCGTCTATTATCGCGATGGGATGTCGGCACAAGCTGATGGTGAATATGCTGAAGCCCTAGACAACTACGAAGAAGCCTTGCGACTAGAAGAAAATGACTACGATCGCAGCTATATCCTGTACAATATGGGCTTGATCCATGCCAGTAACGGTGAGCACGATCGAGCATTGGCTCTATACTTCCAAGCGATCGAGCTAAATTCCCGTCTATGTCAAGCCTTAAATAACATCGCCGTCATCTATCACTATCAAGGTGAAAAAGCCGCAGACGAAGGCGATATGACTGCCAGTGAAGCTTTCCTGGGCAAAGCTGCTGAGTACTGGATTCAAGCGATCAAAATCGCCCCCAATAACTATATCGAAGCCCAAAACTGGCTCAAAACAACCGGACGCTCTCAAATCGATATCTATTTCTAGGCTTTAGGCTTTAGGATTGGAAAAATACCTAACTTTCAACTTTCAACTCAAAACTTCCCATGCTCAACAGCGAACAAGTACACAAAGTAGCTCTCCTCGCTCGATTGGAATTGACACCCATCGAGGAAGAACAATATGCCAAACAGATGAGTAGTATTCTTGACTACTTTGAACAATTGAGCGAACTCGATACCACAGATGTCGAACCGACAACCAGAGCCATCGATATGAGTAATATCACTCGTCGCGATCAGCAGTCATCCTATCAGAATTTAACAGGTATTTACGAAGCTGCACCAGATCGTGAAACAGATTTTTTTAAAGTCCCCAAAATCATGACTTAGAAATATTTAGATCGAATTAAATTCGATCTAAAGTAGCAATTTACGCTACCATTAATTACCTTTGAAAATTAGTAGAGAAGAAATTGTGTCCCACTCGATCGTTACCAATGTTTGTGAAGGTATAGCTGACTGTGTAAATGCTTGTCCTGTTGCCTGTATTCATGAAGGCCCAGGGAAAAATACATTAGGTACCGATTGGTATTGGATTGATTTTAATACCTGTATTGACTGTGGCATCTGTATTCAAGTTTGTCCGATCGAAGGTGCAATTCTACCAGAAGAACGACCCGATCTGCAAACAACCCCAAGCTAATTATTAGCTGTTGATTGAGTTGCTAATTGTTAACGCTTGATCAAATACAAACAAAGTTAATTACTGACGGTAATGTTCTAGATCTGTGGAGAGGAGGTTAAATGGCACACCCAAATTCAAACCGATTGATAAACAAACCAATCACAATATCGTGCATCACAACAGATTTAGAAAAGCAGATGGTTTTACGAGCCAGTCGCTTAAT
>JANYIT010000277.1 GCA_025358725.1 Chamaesiphon sp. GL140_3_metabinner_129_sub | reverse complement strand
TTCGCTCGATCGAGGGATTCAAGCGATCGAGTACAAGGGTTTTGAGCCTTTAAGCATCAAAACCTTGCACTTGATTCGCAAAAAAAGGCTCAAAACCCCTGCAGTGAATGCCTTGCTGAGATCTTCAGCAAGCCCTAGTTACTTCATATAAATCCAGACCTTGTAATCGATATTGTGCCTCCAGATGAACTACCGCAGCATTACTTCGGAATCCGGCAAGTTCTCCATCTGCTATTTGAATTCGATCGAGAGATATTTGATACCAAATTAAGTTTGATAGACGACAGATTAGCTCCTCCCCTTTATAAGGGGAGGTTGGGTGGGGTAAAGATCTGTCGCTTTAATTCTTTAAATTGGTATGAGCCTCTTTTCTAATATTTTCATGTTCGTCTTGAAGACAATTTATTAAGGATGGAACTGCACGATCGTCTTTAATTTGACCTAAAGCAACTATTGCCCAATTAAAATTGTCATATCGTGTTGGTGGTATTTTAAAGATGTCAAATCCGATATCAGATTAGCTAGTAGGAATGCGAAGATCTACCCACCCCACCCTACGGGCACCCCTCCGTGGAGGGGATTTATTGGTACAAACGTTGCTTTTAATTGTTTCTGCATTGTAAATGGGCGGCGCACTGGCGCAATTTCCTCAGTTGTCGGTGTTACTGTCCAATCGTACTTTTGCAGCAATGTTGAGAGAATGATCTTCATCTCCATTTTGGCGAGTTCCACACCGATACAACTATGCACACCACCACCAAAGCCAATTAAGGAGTAAGGTTGTTGCTGATCTTCCTCACGAATTGGCGCAAATCTGTCAGGATCGAATGAATCGGGCTTTTGATAAATTTCTGGCAACCGATGCGTCAACATCGTGAAAATGCACACATACCAACCAGCCGGAATTAGATAACCAGCATATTCAATATCTGCTGTCGCCATCCGACAAATAATGAAAGCTGGTGGATACATCCGCTCACCTTCTTTAATAACATTTGTCATCTGAGGAAGTTGGCGTAGATGAGTTATGGAAATCGGTTCATTCCCCATTACTTGCTGCTGTTCGTCGCGCAATCTTTGCCGCCATTCGGGAGAATTGCCCAATTCAAATAACAACCAACTCATCAGGCTAGATGTCGTATCGTGCCCAGCAAATAGAAAACCGATTGCCTGATTAATTACCTGGGTTTCGGTAAACTTATTACCATCTTCATCAACTGTATTTAGCAATAAACTCAGCACATCTGTAGACTGCTCTAAATCACCGCGTGCGGCTCTTTCTCTAATCACTTGGCGAACATAGTCAGAAATTTTCCGACGAGCAGTTTGCCCTCTACCATGCAGAGTGAGAGGATTGTCCCATTTGACAACACCATTCAAGCTATCTACAAGGATCGTAAACCACTCGCTCACCTGCTGAATTTCTGAGGTTTTTTCGCTACCTAGAAAAATTTTGACTACGATAATCAGCGTAAGTTTGTGTAGTTCAGCACTGAGATCGATCGTGCCGCGTTCGCCCCAATCAGTCATCACTT
The DNA here is from genome assembly GCA_025358725.1 of Chamaesiphon sp. GL140_3_metabinner_129_sub. Taxonomy (GTDB): domain Bacteria; phylum Cyanobacteriota; class Cyanobacteriia; order Cyanobacteriales; family Chamaesiphonaceae; genus Chamaesiphon. The sequence goes on along the minus strand of JANYIT010000277.1, from coordinate 6,139 downwards.
CAGTAACAACTGATTGAATCGTGTCAAAATAAGCGGCAATTGCCTGTTGATGAAATACGGGTAAAATCAGCTTTCGGCTGGTGCGATGCTCTGCTCCATCTTGTCGTAATACGGTGTCAGTAGTGAGGATCGGTTCTAAGAATTTATTGCCCAATCGGGATGATAGTTTGTCAACTCCATCTTTTAAGACAAATCGATTTGCCTCTGGCCCAATTAGACAAGCGATGCGATCGAATAACCCTGGCATGGCTACTTTGAAAGCATTTCCATACTTTTGATGTTGCTGCCAATAAAATAGTTCTTGCTTGCTGAGTGCATCGATCGTGTTCCCGATCAGCGGTAATCCAATATTACCTGGCATCATCTCAGCGGACTTGAGTTTATTAGTCATTTGCCAATTCTTCCAAATTGTGACAAAATTAGTTTATGAGTAAGTCCTCATCTTTGTCAAGCGAGAAAACTCTCCGCCGTCAACCTCAGCAAAAACGCGGACAACAGCGGGTAGAGAAGATTTTAGTTGCCGCTGCGGAAGTCTTCGCTGAGGCAGGATTTGCAGCGGCGACGATTCAACAAATAGCCGATCGAGCCAATACTGCTGTTGGTTCGATTTACCAGTTTTTCCCAGATAAATTAGCAATTTTTCACGCTTTATTTAAAGAACATCTGCAACAGACAGATATCCTCGAAGCAGAATTTTTTGCAGGTAATATGTCTCGTCCGCTAATGCAGCGCATTAGTGAGTATATCGATGCTTATGTTAGCTATTTTGAGCAGCCGATCCCCCGCTGTATCGCCTTGCAAGACTACTTGCAACCGATTCCAGGACTATCAGACTTAATGGCAGATTTACCCGATCGAGTATTGAGTCTAATCGAAACTCATGCCAATCTGTATCGCCAACGCAATCCTAATTTGAGCTTAGTCAAAAGCAAATTGCTGGCAGAAGTAGCTCAAAATATGTGTACTAGCTTGTTTCTGCGGGCAATCCAAAGCGATGAATCACATCGCCAGGAAATCTATGTCGAGGTAAAAAATGTCCTCTATGTTTATCTAAATCCCCACATCGGCGATCATCTGCTCGTGACGCACAGTCAAAAGATGATATGTCCAGATTGCCAGAGCGATCGAGTGGCGAAAAATGGTCGTCAGCAAGGTAAGCAACGCTATATTTGTAGAGGATGTGGGCGGCAATTTGTCGATCAGTATATCGAAAGAGGATATCCTCTAGAGATTAGGCAGAAGTGTCTGGATCTCCACGGACAGGGAATCAGCTTTCGCGAAATCGAACGCAGTACCGGAGTATCCCACAATACAGGGATTAATTGGGTGAAAATTATGCAGAAGCAGAAGTAGGGGTAATTCATGAATTACCCCTACTGTGAGATCGCGCTGACAACATTCTCTCATGCTGATACCAAGGCATAAGACTGAATCAGTGTCTGCGCTGGAATTCCTAGCTGCTCTTGAAGCCTTCTAATCATCTCCAATGTCAATGGACGCTTACGATTGAGAATTTCTGCTACTCTAGCGCGACTACCAATGGCAGGTTCTAAATCCTGTCTCGTCAATCCGCGACTTTCCATATAGTAAAGAATAGCCTCGATTGGTTCGGGCGGCAGAATTGGCTCGTGTTTGCGTTCGTATGCTTCCACTAGCGTCACTAAAATTTCCAACCTGTCGAATTCTGGCGTTCCCGCAGGCACATCAAATAACCGATCTATTTCAGCCAACGCTGCTCGATGACTTTCCCGATCTCTGATGGGTTGTAAATCGTACATATTCACCTCAAATAGTTGCTGCATCTACATCGTCATACTCGCGATGCGTACCGATAAATCGAATGAAGATGATGCTGATGTCATAACGAACATGAGCGATGAGGCGGTATTTATTACCCTTAATATTAAAAATCACCCGATTATTTGCAATGATGCTGACATGAGCATAAATCCGCTTAATATCTGCGGGACTTTGCCAATCAGCCTGAGAGACATCATCAATCCACGCTCTCAAGGCTGGTTCCGCCTCTGCCTGAATCTCCCAAAATTCTCTTAAAGTACTGCGAGCGATGATTCTCATTGATAAATTATAACTTGCTCCCGTATTGGGAACAAGTGATTTACGCATCGTCTCTATTTGGGTTAGCGACGGCTATCCGATGCCTAAGCTGGAAATTAATCGATCGATCTCGCAATGATTGCCAAATAACTCACGAGCACAATTAATTTTAATCGTTTCTTGTAGGCGCACCTGACCAAAAGCGCGATCAATAATTTCTACAGTGGTGAGCGTATCCAAATCTACCGACAGAATCGGGATTTCCAGGTCTTCCGCACGGCTAACGATGAAAGGTTGAGGTGCAAGGTGTCCAGTTAAAATTAGACACTGTGTGGAGGTTTCTAGCGCAGCTAGCTGAATATCAGCCCGATCTCCACCAGTGACTACCGCCATATTATTTCCGCGTCGAAAATATTCGAGGGCAGAATTGACATTCATCGCCCCAATCGATAAGCTCTCCACCATCAAATCCAATCTGTCAGGACGACATAATACTTCTGCATCGAGTTGTTGGACTAGTTGCTTGACTGTGACACTACGGAGTAAGCCATTGCGATGAACGATGCCAAATACAGGTATCCCTGACTGTTCTAAATAGGGCACTAAAGTAGTTTGAACTGTCTCTACCTGATCGCGAGGAATATCATTGATGATACAGCCCAAAAGTCTCTTGCCAAGCTGCTGTTGGGCAGATATGAGTAGATCGATGCTGGAAACTGGATGGTAGCGATTGACAATCAGAACGCCAGCATCCAGATCTGCGGCGACTTGAGCGGTAGCCAGATTAAATAGACTCCCTTCATGAAGATTGGTACCACCTTCGAGAATGACTAGATCTCCAGGGAGTTGGACATTTTCTCGGAGTAATTGAGCATAGTCTTGGCGATCGACTCCTGTCAATCGATCGATCGTTCGAGCAGTATCCAATACCAATAAAGGCGATCCTAGTCGCTCTGGCGGTAAGGATAATGCTTGTGCCATTAGCTGGACATCATTATCGATTTTCTGGAGATCGGCTGTTTTGCCTTGCTCTAGAGGAGCTACTGCTTTTGCAGCAGGAACATCAAGTACATTTCTAGTAACTACTGGCTGAGTATATGCAATCTTAATCCCCTTTTCCTGTAGGCGATCGGCAATTCCCAAAATTGTTGCCGATTTGCCACTACATGCTTCAGTCGAAGCTACCAGCAAGTATTTCATAGCCATCCCCACACACTTACCCCTAGTAATTTAACTGAATGTTGCGGAATTTCCCGCCCAATTAAGATCGGCTCGGCAACCAGTCACCGATATGTAGCGCGCAACGTTCTCCATTTGCGCCTAGCATTGATCGCTGCCTGCGAATGCCAGCCTGTTTTAACAGGATACAATGGTTGTTTCCCCAACGGGGAAGCAACCAGCAACGAGTTTCAATATTAGACTAATCTAGGTTGTTCGTAATCACAACGACTAAAATCATTTAGGGAAATGTTCCTTAACCATCTTCCGCCTTGGTGTGTGGGTTCGATCGATAGCTAGTCTTCCATTCTCATCAGTTTATGGTAGAAGTACTGTGGAAAATCAGGATTATTGGTATCGCGAATATTGATGAGCCAATCGATTAGGTAACTAATCAACTCTGAATTCATCAGATTTACATCGTAGGTGAGATCGGCATTATCATCAAACATCATCGTACATCTGGTCAGATCTCCAGGTAAGTTCTGAATTACCCAGTTAATGACATAAGGGACTTTTTCGCCACCTTCGATCGATCGATGACCGCCGAGTCCACCCTTATGATAGAGCGTAATAGCTTTGGGCAATACGTTTCGTTTAGCAGCAGACTTCATAAAGTATGGAGCGTACAGATTTACTTTATCTGGTGTCGCTGGAATGATTTCATCAAATAAGTTCATCGGTTTATAGTTGAAAGTTGAAAGTTGAAAGTTGAAAGCGGTTAGAGTGAGCATTGCTCACCAGATAGGTTTCAGCTTCTGAATATCGATGCTACTTTACATAATGCTGGAAACTCGATCGAGTGCCCAAGCTTAGTATTCACTATTTCGATCGAAGAGTTACGATCCGTACAAAAAAACTGGCTTCCCCAGCAGGAAACCAGTTTGTTAAATGATCGGGAGTTTAATTCCCTTCGCTTTCAACTTTCAACTTTCAACTTTCAACTAATTACTTAGTTTCAGAGAATTCAGCATCGATCACATCATCGACACCGCCAGTTGTGCCATCACTAGGAGGCTTACCAGCACCAGGATCATCTCCACCGCCATCAGTATTAGCACCTGCTTGGGCGTAGATATTGCTACCAATCGCCATGAGGGTTTCTTGGACTTGAGGAGTGAGGCGTTGGATTTCGGTATCATCATCCTTTGCTACAGCTTCCTTGAGTTCTTTGATTAAAGCTTCCAGCTTGGTTTTATCTGCTGCGGGGACTTTATCGCCGAGTTCTTGAAGTTGCTTTTCAGCTTGGTAGGAGAGGGAATCAGCCTGATTTTTGCGATCGATTTTATCGCGATTTTCTTTGTCTGTGGAAGCATTATTTTCAGCTTCACGTACCATCCGTTCGACTTCGGTTTTGTCGAGCGTCGATGCACCAGTGATACTGATGGATTGCTCTTTACCAGTTCCTTTATCTTTGGCGGTAACGTTCAAGATTCCGTTTGCATCGATGTCGAGGGTGACTTCGATTTGAGGTACGCCGCGAGGTGCGGAAGGAATGCCGTCGAGACGGAAGGTTCCCAAACTCTTGTTGTCGCGAGACATTTCGCGCTCACCTTGGAGAATTTGAATCTCTACATTACTTTGTCCATCTACCGCTGTCGAGAAGGTTTCAAACTTCTTGGTCGGAATGGTCGTGTTGCGGGGGATAATCTTGGTCATTACACCACCGAGGGTTTCTACACCCAAGGAGAGCGGCGTAACGTCGAGTAAGAGAATATCTTTGACTTCACCAGCCAAAACACCAGCTTGTACCGCTGCACCAACTGCAACCACTTCGTCAGGGTTTACAGTCTCGTTAGGCTCTTTACCCAAGATCCGCTTGACTAGCTCTTTGACGGCTGGAATCCGTGTAGAACCACCAACTAGTACGACCTCATCCAGACGAGCTTTGTCGATTTTCGCGTCTCTAACTGCATTCTCAACCGGAATGCGACAACGATCAATCAAGTCAGAACAGATTTCCTCAAATTTAGCACGAGTCAGAGTCAGTTCGACGTGCTTTGGCCCATCCTGAGTAGCAGTGATAAAGGGCAGGTTAATTTCGGACTGAGTAACACTAGACAGTTCGATTTTGGCTTTCTCAGCCGCTTCAGTCAAACGTTGAAGAGCTTGACGATCCTTGCGGAGATCGATACCTTCGTTTTTCATAAAGGTAGTAGCCAAGTGATCGACGATTTTCTTGTCGAAGTCGTCTCCACCTAAGTGACTATCGCCAGAAGTCGCGAGTACTTCAAATACACCATCGCCAACTTCGAGTACAGATACATCAAATGTACCGCCCCCAAGGTCAAAAACGAGGATCGTTTCATTACTCTTCTTGTCTAAACCATAAGCTAGTGCAGCAGCAGTAGGTTCATTAATAATCCGCAGCACTTCAACGCCTGCAATTTTACCTGCATCTTTAGTCGCTTGACGCTGAGAGTCATTAAAATAAGCTGGTACGGTAATTACGGCTTGGGTAACAGTCTCACCCAAGTATTTACTCGCATCATCGACCAACTTTCTCAGCACTTGAGCCGAAATTTCTTCAGGTGCAAATTTTTTGTTTAAGCCAGGAGACTCAATTCTAACGCTACCACCGTCGTTAACAACCTTGTAAGAGATTTCAGTCGCTTCCTGATTTACTTCGTCAAACTTCCGTCCGATAAAGCGTTTGACAGAAGAGAACGTATTCTCAGGGTTCATCACCGCTTGACGTTTAGCGATTTGTCCTACCAATCGATCGCCATTTTTCGCAAATGCAACCACAGAAGGGGTAGTGCGGAAGCCCTCGGCGTTGGCGATTACAGTGGGTTTGCCACCTTCCATTACCGCAACGCAGGAGTTGGTAGTTCCTAAGTCAATGCCAACAACTTTTCCCATA
>JANYIT010000273.1 GCA_025358725.1 Chamaesiphon sp. GL140_3_metabinner_129_sub | reverse complement strand
TCAATTGCCTTCAATACTTCGGATGATTCGATGATTGGATTGATTAGTGAGAATTCTTTTAGTTGCAATAGTCTGACCCTCGCCTATTCAAGATTCACCCCTAATCTACCTGCTTTTGGCTTAACCGAGAAGTATTGGGTTAGGGGGGATCTCTATGGTTTACAAGTAACAAAATTGGCTTTTCAAACAGCCTCTAATTAACTGTCAACTGATTTGCTGCTTCCTCCAACTTAGTTTTGGCAGCATATAAACGGTTGAGGGCATTTATATAAGCCTGAGCTGATGCGACGATGATGTCGGTATTAGCAGCATAGCCAGAATAAGTATAATCCTGATATTTGAGGCGAATTGTCACTTCTCCGATGGCATCAATGCCCGCTGTGACCGACTGAACCGAAAATTCGATTAATTGATTGGGAACATCAATAACGCGGTTAATCGCCTTGTAGATGGCATCTACGGGACCAGTGCCGATCGCCGCATCGGTTAATTCTTCGCCATTGGGCATCCTGATCGTCACAGTTGCCGTCGGTTGAGCGCGATCGCCGCAAGCTACTTGGACTCGATCGAGTACAAAGATTTCAGGGATTTGTTGAATTTCATCATTAACAATGGCTTCCAAATCTCGATCTGTAATCTCTTTTTTCTTGTCGGCAACATCTTTAAATCTCAAGAAGGCTTTATTGAGATCGTTCTCTGATAAATCGATGCCCAGTTCGGATAAACGAGTGCGAAAAGCATTGCGACCAGACAATTTACCCAATGTAATCAGATTATCACTCAACCCGATCGATTGGGCATCCATGATTTCATAGGTGAGTTTATTTTTTAGTACTCCATCCTGATGAATACCTGATTCATGGGCAAAGGCATTAGCACCGACGATCGCTTTATTAGGCTGAACGATCATCCCAGTTAGACTAGATACTAAGCGGGAAGTTTTATAGATTTGGCGAGTATCTACATTAGTTAATGGTGTCGCAGAATCAACGGGACGGCCTAAGAATGGATTGAAATATTGACGACGGACATGTAAAGCCATCACCAACTCTTCTAACGATGCATTGCCCGCACGTTCGCCAATTCCATTAATTGTACATTCTAGTTGCCGTGCGCCATGTTTGACTGCTTCCAAAAAGTTGGCGACAGCTAATCCTAAATCATCATGTCCGTGAACAGAAATAATTGCGCGATCGATATTGGGGACATTCTCTTTGATGCCTTTAATTAATGCACCGAATTCGGCGGGAGTTGTATAACCAACCGTATCGGGAATATTAACAGTAGTAGCTCCAGATGCGATCGCCCGTTCTAATACTGTATACAAGAATTCTGTATCGCTACGTCCGGCATCCTCTGGTGAAAATTCGATATCATCGACAAAAGTTTTGGCATAAGCAACCATATCTCCAGCGATTTCCAAGACTTCTTTTCTCGTCTTCTTGAGTTTATATTCGAGGTGAATATCAGACGTAGCAATAAAAGTATGAATCCGGTGTTTTGCTGCAGGTTTTAGAGCATCAGCGGCTGCTTTAATATCTTTTTCGCTCGCCCGTGCCAAACCGCAAATAATTGGGCCAGATGGCGTACCTACTAGATCGGCAATCTGTTGAACTGCTTCAAAATCGCCCCGACTAGAGTATGGAAAACCAGCTTCAATTACATCGACACCCAAACGGGCTAGTTGACGAGCGATCGTCAGTTTCTCATCGGCATTTAAGGTTGCACCTGGAGATTGTTCGCCATCGCGCAGAGTGGTATCAAAAATAATTACGCGATCTGTTTCTGGTTGTTGAGTCATGATGTTAGCTACCTAAAAATAATAATTTCACCAAGTTACTTGCTGGGTTGCGAGATCCCCGACTTCTCCAAAGAAGTCGGGGATCTGTCTGGCTAGTATTTTAAGGTGACAGATTAGAGGATCTTTCTGCCACCTAAATAAGCTCTAGTAACTCAAATAAAGTGGACTGCATTATTACTTTTAGTTGTTGTTGCTCTAACACTTGAATTGGTTCTCCTATAGGGAATCAACTTTCTCAATTCGATCGCGAATATCATTGAGATCGATATATCGATCAGTGACATTTCGCAGCTCTCTGGCAATCATGCCTTCAGTAGATATGACAGTGATGTGCGTATTCTTCGATCGCAGTAATTCGATCGCTCGCTCAAAATCACCATCGCCACTAAACAGCACAACTCGATTGTACTGATCTACAGTATTAAACATATCGACCACAATTTCAATATCCAAATTCGCCTTTTGGGAGTAGCGACCGGAAGTATCATCGTAATACTCCTTGAGGATTTTGGTACGAACTGTATAGCCCAGACTGATTAGCGCGTCTCTAAATCCACGTTGATCTTGAGCATCTTTTAATCCTGTATACCAGAAGGCGTTAATCAACATTAACTCCGGTTCTTTGGTAAAATACTCTAGCACGCGCCGAGGATCGAAAAACCACCCATTTTTTTGTTGGGCATAAAACATATTATTTCCGTCTACAAAGATTGAGAGACGGTTGGCAGCAGAAAACATTATAAATAGTACCTAGTTATTTTTTATAAATTAAAGTAAATCGATTCTCTCGTGGCAGGGATTATGCCAACGAATACCTTTTCAATCTAGAGCGAACTAAATTAGTTCGACATAATTATCCACGGCGAGGAATTACCCAACCATTGATTTACAGATATCGAAGATCCGATTTTGGTGCTAAGTTCAGCTAGTTAATTTAAAGATATAGAATTTGATTATTTGGTCGTAACCATTGCAACAGTGGGCTTACAATGTTGGTTGACCATAGCATGATTGGATAATGAACAAAAATAGTAAATTTAGTTTTACCTGAACTTCGTCAGAAAAAATTTGACAGTTAGCATAATAATTTAGGAGAATAATGTATATATACCTCCTATCTTACCAAACTTCGAGTGTTTCAGCTAAAGTTTTTTAATTCTCAAAATACTACGTATATTCACTTATTGGTGGAGATTGACACTATTGCACTCATAACTTCTGTGTGAAAGGATACAGGGTGAATGCTTCTAGCTTCAGGAGAAATCGCAGTTGATGGTTGACAATTAGTACCAAATCATCTTCCCAAAGACTAACCGGAATTCTGGTTTTGCCTGGGTCATAGTTGCAGCATTGTGGTTAATGTCTAAAATTCGGGTATGCTGATGTTGGCGATCGTCCTGATAAAAATCAGTGATTTAAGGTCGATTGCAACAATTTCGCCACGAAATTGAATCTAGATCTCCCCAGAATTTAAACCCCGTCCATAACTAGTCGATCGATTGTCTTAATATGAGTGCATCGCTGATAAATGGTCCCATGTCCGAATCGCTTTTGGGGATACTGGAAAGTCTACCCAATCCAGGTATCGCGGGAGACGATTGTCCGCGCCGAACCAAAGTTGAACTCGATTTAATGTTACTGGCGATCGAAGCCATTGAGTCGGGTAGTTCGGAACAAATGCTGGAGCTTGCCAAAAAATTAGGCTTAGATGATATTATCAAAAATCGGATCGTTCTTTGGCGAATGCGATCGACCAATCCCATGCGTCGCGCTCACACCCGCCGAAATTTGTCAGTCAAAGAAGCCAAAGCTCTCAGTGCGATTGGGTGTCGCTTAGCCAGTCGTCTAGCTGTGACTATTCGTCAACTTCTCTTAGCCCAGCAGCAGCTTAGTGACAAGCAAATTCCGCCTGAGTACAATTTCCGCCTCTCGGAGTATTTAGACCACTTCCGTGCCCATTTTCGCAGTCGGATGAATCCCCGTCGCGCTAAGGTGGCGATCTATCAAGATGACGATAAGTTAAATGAGTTGGCTGTTTCGCTCTTGGGTAAACTCCTATTCTGTACTGGTACTCTGGGTACGCAGCGATTATGGATCAGTCTATTTGACGGTGAAGTCAAGTAACATCATCAGTTTCTCCTGTTGGAGAAACTGATGTTCAATTACGTCGTTGGATCACTTGAGGTGATGCTACAGCTAATGGATAAGTAACAATAGCTTGGTTACTGGCTGGCAATAGGGCAAATGAGCGACTCAAACTGTGTTCGTGATAAACGCCAGCCCAGGAATTCAGCAAGCTTTCTGCTGTTAATAGCCACTGTTCTTTTTCCTGAGTGGCAATATAACCATTGAGGGGAATACTAGTGAGACTATTCTGAGCACCTGCGAGGATGCCTGTTAGAGCACAGGTAAGTTGGGATCGATCTTCAACATGATAAGCGCGACGAGTAGCGATACTAAAGTCTTCAGGTGTAGAGAGGAGACAATAAATTGCGAGCACTGTTGAGGTGATAATTGGGTGTGGGGTGGTGGCTAATCGCTGAGTAACTTGATGCAAACTACTAGACTGCTCCAATAGTCGATCAATCGCGCTAAGTTCTTGAAATAAAAGTGGATGGAGATTAGTCATTTCATCCAGAAGTTGGGCAATAATTGTCCTATGATTAAAAGATTCTGTCAGCGATCGAGATATAATATAGCCGATGGCAACTGCACTAGAGCAGGTCTCCCAATCTAGTTGCCAGCTATGACTGACGTTAATTAAAATTTCTCGCAACTTGACTCGATCGTCATGAAAAAATAACATCAATGGTAGCATTGCCACAATTGCTCGATCTGAAGTAGAAATATTTGTAAAAACATGATCTGCCCAATCTTGATCATCAAATCTACCATCATGAATCAAACTATTAATTCCATTCATCAATGCCGGAGTAGCGTCAATTATTAGTTGATTGGGCGTAATTTGGTAAGAGTTAATGTAGATCATCTTTGCACCAATTAATGCACCTTGAAATCTAGCTATCAATAAGTATTTCATTTGCAATTAATTTGATTTAAAGTTTGTTGAAATCCTAAAACACATCAAAAAAATAATTAATTTTGGTGTAACTTCCTAACAACTAAAGCCTAACACCTAAGACCTAAATCAATGTGGAATTCCGATCTATCTACTCCGAGTATCGTATCTGAACCGATTACTGGATATGCTGTCGGCACCAAGGCATCTGGACTAGTAGAAGTATTGGTAGATTGTCCGGGGATTCAAGCTTTATATACTTACAATGTACCAGAAAGACTGAGTATTCGAGTTGGTGATATTCTTAGCGTGCCATTAGGTGGTCAAATAGTTGGCGGGATTGCAATTCGATTGGTCGATCGATTGCCAGATAATCTCTCGATCGCTAAAATTAAAGATATCGATGATGTTGTTGCTTCTGGATTATTTAAATCTAATTATTGGCAATGGCTAGAACAGATTGCTGACTACTATTATACACCACTGATTCAAGTTATTAAAGTAGCTTTGCCGCCTGGACTATTGACTCGATCGCATCGTCGCATTAGAGCGATAGTTGTGGATTCCAATCTAGATATTTACTTGAGCGATATTGCCAAACAAATTCTCAAACTTTTGAATTCACAGCCAGAAAAAAATTATAGTTGGCAATATATTCAAAAACAGATTCCTCAAGCCAGAAGAGGTTTGAAAGAGTTACTTGATCGGAAATTGGTTGAGTCTTATTTGGAGTCAGGGAAAACTCAAAAGCCTAAATTACAAAAAGCGGTAATTTTAACTGCTGATCTATTTGCCAATGATTTAAACGATCGACAAAGATCGATCGTCGAAATTTTGAAACAGCATAATGGTGAATTATGGCAGTCTGAATTATTGAAAATAAGTGGAGCAAGTTCCTCAACTTTAACTAAGATTGCTGAGAAGGGATATATTGCAATTATTAGTAAAGAGAAGCTTCGTACCGAACAAGAATTCGGAATATTTCAACAAGAACAAGCGAAGGTGCTCACCAGCGATCAAGCTGTGGCATTAGAGACGATTAATCAGATCTCAGGATTTGCTCAAATTCTATTACATGGCGTGACTGGCTCTGGCAAAACCGAAGTTTATTTACAAGCGATCGAGCAAATAATAGCACAGGATAAGTCCGTATTAGTGCTCGTGCCTGAGATTAGCTTAACGCCACAATTAACCGATAGATTTCGATCAAGATTTGGGAATAAAGTTTGCGTCTATCATAGTGCGCTCAGCGACGGCGAACGCTATGATACTTGGAGACAGATGTTAAGTGCAAATAGTCAAATTATCATCGGCACTCGATCAGCAATTTTTGCACCATTACCCAATTTAGGACTGATTATACTAGACGAAGAGCACGATTCTAGTTTCAAACAAGACCAACCAGCACCTACCTACCAGACACGCGATATTGCCAAATGGCGAGCCGAATTAGAATCCTGTCCCCTCATCCTCGGTTCCGCCACCCCCTCACTAGAAACCTGGGTAAATATCACTCAACCACACTTTAATCAGGATTTACCGGATTTAGGGATGGACAGGATTAAGTTATCGGTACCAACCTTTCCCCTACACCAAAATCCTAACTCCCAACTCCCAACTCCCAACTCCCAACTCCACTATCTCTCCCTCCCCACCCGCGTCCAATCTCGCCCGCTACCGCCCGTTGAAATTGTGGACATGCGGAAAGAATTACAGCAGGGAAACCGCAGCATCTTTAGTCGTCCCCTCGCCCAAGCCTTGCGCCAGATGCAAGCAAACAAACAACAGGGCATCCTATTTATCCATCGGCGTGGACATAGTACTTTTGTTTCCTGTCGGACTTGTGGCTATGTGTGTGAATGTCCCAACTGTGATGTTTCCCTCGCTTACCATCAGCCTGGTTCGTCGGAAAATGCTCTATTGCGCTGCCATTATTGCAACCATTGCCAACCCCAACCCCACAAGTGCCCGGAATGTGACTCGCCCTATTTTAAATTTTTTGGGAGTGGTACCCAAAAAATTGTTGAAGAATTGAACCAGCAGTTTCCAGAACTGACATGTCTCCGGTTTGATAGCGACACTACCAGCACCAAAGGCGCACATCGCCGGATTTTGACCGCATTCGTCCGTGGAGAGGCTGATTTATTAGTGGGAACCCAAATGCTCACCAAAGGATTAGACTTACCACAAGTCACCCTCGTAGGTGTTGTAGCTGCTGATGGCTTATTACACCTATCTGATTATCGTGCTGCCGAACGCACCTTTCAAACCCTCACCCAAGTAGCTGGCAGATCTGGGCGTGGGGATGAAGCTGGAAAAGTCATAATTCAAACCTATAACCCAGAGCATCCAGTACTTGCCGCCGTAACCAAGCATGATTATCAGGCCTTTATTACCGCCGAATTGCCCGAACGTCAGATGCTCGATTATCCCCCCTATGGCAGACTGATTTTACTGAGGTTTAGCAGCCTTGATGCTGTAGCTGTAGAACAAACTGTGACTGAAATTGGCTTAATTCTCAATGATGCTGCAATTGTCGGACGTTATGAAGTTTTAGGTCCTGCACCCGCAACAGTGATGCGAGTTAATAATCGCTACCGTTGGCAAATTATGCTCAAATATTTACAAAATGGTACTGCGACGCTACCTGATTGGGACTTACTTAGAAGTAGATGTTCTAATCTGGTAAAAATGACGATTGATGTCGATCCACAGAATTTTTTATAAATTTGTTACAAAAAGTAAAAAATGATACTGTAAGATGAAGTTAGTTAAATTTAAATAAAAATATTGTATCGATCGCTAGTATGAGTGATATACCCATAGACAAGACCATTACCGAATCTCCGGAGGGAATCGAAAGCCCCCCAACAGCCGAAGAACTCAAAACAAAATTTGTCAAATATGCCATGCGTAACATGGTTAAAAAGCGTGGTAAGTCACTCCAGCACTTCGCGCTTAGCACCGTGGGCTTATTGACGCTGTTCATCGGATTAGCATATCTGACTAGATAAGTGTTGATTAGGTATTATGAATCTAGAATTAATCGTCCAAGATCTCTACCAGCCAAGTACAGTTGAAGAAACTACTTGGGTTACTTGGTTTCAAGACTGGCTGCAGACACCAGGATTAGATTTACCACCAGCAGATACTTATGAATTGAGTCTCCGCCTCACTACCGATTCAGAAATCCAAGCTTTAAACTCTCAATTTCGTCATCAAGACAAACCAACAGATGTTTTGTCCTTTGCTGCAATGGAAGTCGATTTCCCCGAAATCGGGGATGATGCAGCCGATTTATCCCTTTATCTTGGCGACATTATTATTTCTGTTGATACTGCTGTTAGACAAGCCCCTGAACATGGGTATTCTCTAAGAAAGGAATTAGCTTGGCTAGCTAGTCATGGCTTACTACATTTGTTGGGTTGGGATCACCCCGACGAGCCAAGTCTACTGATAATGTTGAATCAGCAGGAAACTTTCCTTAACCATAGTGGTCTATAGATCTTATTAGCAATTGCCAAATTGGAAATAAGAACTTTAAGCCATAAGTGTGAAACATCTAATTAATAAATCATTATTTTCCCTGTGGGAGTCACCTGTCTATGCAGATTAAACTGGATGAATCTTCAAATACTACGAGTCTTCAACCAGATATGGCTAGCAAAGTATCTACTTCTGTTCAGCAGCAATTAGAACGAAATCAGCATCAGCGGGTCAAGGCTTGGCGAGTAGCGACAAGTATTGGTGTGAGCTTCAAGTACGCTGCATCTGGTGTAACGTATGCTTTTAACACTCAACGAAATTTTCGCATTCACTGCATCATGGGCACGTTGGCGATTAGCATCGGTGCAATCTTAAATCTGACTGGGGTGGAAATGGCAGTAATTTGTATTACTAGTGGTCTAGTGCTAACTCTAGAACTATTAAACACCGCGATCGAGTCTGTTGTCGATCTCACTGTTGGCCAAAACTATCACGAACTAGCCAAAATTGCCAAGGATTGCGCTGCTGGTGCTGTCTTAGTCTCAGCTTTCGCCTCTGTACTCGTCGGTTTTTGTTTGATTGCCCCTAAAGTGATTTCACTGTTCGTCCATTAAGAGGTATTGCGAACATTCGATCGAGATCCACTTAAGTTTACTCAACGATAGTCAACTAAACATCCAAATCTAAAACCTAAAGTCTAACTCGCAACGATCCTGCTACACTAGGAGCGGTTGAGATAGTGTAACGCATGATTTTAGTTATTGATAATTACGACAGCTTCACATATAATTTAGTCCAATATTTGGGCGAACTTGGACAGGAATTGCCTATTGCTGAAGATATTCGCGTCTATCGAAATGACCAAATTACCTTAACAGAAATTGTCAAACTCGATCCTGATGGTATTTTAATTTCGCCTGGGCCAGGTCGTCCTGAAGATGCAGGTGTTTCGCTGGAAATTATCAGTCAATTGGGTGTGCAGTATCCGATTTTAGGCGTATGTCTAGGACATCAAAGTATCGGACAGGTTTTTGGCGGTGATGTTGTCGCTGCGCCGATTTTAATGCACGGTAAGACTTCGGAAATTCACCATGATGGTACTGGTGTATTCTATGGTTTGGACAATCCATTTACAGCTACACGTTATCACAGCTTAGTAATCGATCGATCTACTTGTCCAGATTGTCTAGAAATTAATGCCTGGGTAGAAGATGGGACAATTATGGGAGTTCGCCATCGAGATTATCCTCATATTGAAGGGGTACAGTTTCATCCTGAGAGTATTTTGACCAATTCGGGTAAACAGTTGCTCAAAAACTTCCTGACATCGATTAAAGCGAAAGTCCGTAGTTGAATCTGTGGGATTAGCGGAGAGATAAGAGTACTCCTCCTGAAATATAGTAGGGGCAATTCATGAATTGCCCCTACTATCTATTTTGCTATTGAGCAACGCTAATATTTCCATGCTTACTAGTTCCCCATCGATTTCTAATTCTTGGCAAAAAGTACTAGCAGAAGAGTTTGAAAAACCTTATTTTCACAAGCTGCAAGACTTTCTAGCAGCAGAAAGACAAACTCAAACGATCTTTCCAGCGGCAATAGATGTCTTTTCCGCTTTTGAATTAACACCCTATGAAAAGGTCAATGTCTTAGTACTCGGACAAGATCCTTATCACAACGATAACCAAGCACATGGATTATGTTTTTCAGTCAAACCTGGCATTAAAACACCGCCATCACTGGCAAATATCTATAAGGAACTTCGCGATGATGTAGATTTCAAAATTCCTAACAATGGATATCTAGTAAATTGGGCTGAACAAGGGGTGCTGATGTTGAATGCAGTATTAACCGTCAGGGCGCATACGCCTAATTCCCACAAGAATCAGGGCTGGGAAACTTTTACAGATGCGGTGATTAGTAAAGTCAACCAAAAAACAGACCTGGTAGTATTTGTACTGTGGGGTGCTTATGCCCACAAGAAACTTAATTTAATCGATACGAGTAGACATATCGTCATTCAGTCCGCGCACCCTTCACCACTTTCTGCTCGCAATGGCTTTTTTGGGAGTAACCCTTTTTCAGCTATTAATACGGCTTTGCAGTCTGTTGGTAAACCAGAGATTGATTGGCAAATTTCAAATATTTAGATAGAGATCTAATAGAGATCTGATTTGCTAACTTCGGTAATATCTAGCGGTGATATCGTAAATACCGATCCCAGTAGAATGCTCAGACTGACTACAATGAGGATGTAACGAGAGTGAGCTGAAATCTCCACTAAAGTTACTTATATAAAAATTTTATTCCCCGTCGCACTATGCAACCTAACAATCCTCAGCAATTTACCGAAAAAGCTTGGCAGGCTGTCACCAATACGCTCGATGTTGCCAAGGCTTCACAGCAGCAACAAATGGAATCGGAGCATTTGCTCAAAGCACTGCTAGATCAGAATGGCTTGGCAACTAGTATCTTGAGTAAGGCAGGGATAAATCTGAGCCAATTTACGCAAGGCTTGGAGAGTTATATTCAAAAACAGCCAAAGATATCTGGCAGTATTAGTTCAGTTTACCTGGGAAAAAGTATTGATACATTACTCGATCGAGCTGATAAGTATCGCAAAGAGTATGGTGATGATTTTATCTCGATCGAGCATCTGTTATTAGCCTACCCTCAAGATGATCGATTTGGCAAGCAATTTTTTGCAGAATTTAAATTGGAAGAGAGTAAGTTAAAAACAATTGTCTCTCAAATTCGTGGTAGTCAAAAAGTGAGCGATCAAAATCCTGAAGGCAAGTATGAATCGCTGTCTAAATATGGACGAGATCTCACCGAAGTTGCTCGTCGAGGTAAGCTCGATCCGGTAATTGGACGCGATGATGAAATCCGGCGGACAATTCAAATTTTATCGCGTCGGACTAAAAATAATCCGGTATTAATTGGCGAACCTGGAGTTGGTAAGACAGCAATTGCTGAAGGTTTAGCCCAGCGAATTATTAGTGGTGATGTACCCCAGTCGCTGAAAGATCGCACGTTGATTTCACTCGATATGGGTGCTTTAATTGCGGGTGCAAAATATCGCGGTGAATTTGAAGAAAGACTCAAAGCTGTTCTCAAAGAAGTCACTGAATCTCAAGGGCAAATTATTCTATTTATTGATGAGATTCATACCGTAGTTGGTGCTGGTGCGACTCAAGGAGCGATGGATGCAGGTAACTTGCTCAAACCAATGATGGCACGGGGAGAGCTGCGTTGTATTGGGGCGACAACACTGGATGAATATCGTAAATACATCGAGAAAGATGCAGCACTAGAACGTCGCTTTCAACAAGTATATATCGATCAACCGAGTGTAGAAGATACGATCTCTATTTTACGCGGTTTAAAAGAGCGATATGAAGTTCATCATGGGGTGAAGATTTCTGATAATGCTTTGGTAGCTGCGGCAACATTATCTACTCGGTATATTAGCGACAGATTTTTACCAGATAAAGCGATCGATCTGATGGATGAAGCTGCCGCGAGACTGAAGATGGAAATCACTTCCAAGCCCGAAGAACTAGATGAGATCGATCGAAAAGTTCTCCAATTGGAAATGGAAAGACTCTCTGTTAATAAAGATACTTCCAACTCTGCTCGCGAACGCCTTCAAAAGATCGAAAAAGAACTAGCAGATCTCAAAGAAGAACAACGCGCTCTAACAGCTCAATGGCAATCAGAAAAAGATATCATCACTGATATCCAAACAATCAAAGAGCAAATGGATGCAGTCAATATTGAAATCCAACAAGCTGAACGCACTTACGATCTGAATCTGGCGGCAGAACTCAAATATGGCAAACTGATCGAACTTCACCGCAAACTCGAAACCGCCGAAGTCCAACTCGCTCAATCCCAAACCACCGGAAAATCCTTGCTCCGCGAAGAAGTCACCGAAGCCGACATCGCCGAAATCATCTCCAAATGGACGGGAATTCCCCTAACTAAATTAGTCGAAACCGAGCGGGAAAAACTTCTCTACCTCGAAGACGAACTCCACCGCCGCGTCATCGGACAGGAAGAAGCCGTCACCGCCGTAGCTGAAGCGATTCAGCGTTCTCGCGCTGGACTATCTGACCCCAACCGTCCGATCGCCAGCTTCATCTTCCTCGGCCCTACAGGGGTCGGAAAAACCGAATTGGCTAAAACCCTAGCTAATTACCTTTTTGATGCAGAGGATGCCCTAATTCGCATCGATATGTCCGAATATATGGAGAAACACGCCGTCTCTCGGTTGATTGGTGCGCCGCCTGGATATGTTGGTTATGAGGAAGGGGGACAGCTCACCGAAACCATCCGCCGTCGTCCCTATGCGGTGATCCTATTCGATGAAATCGAGAAAGCGCATCCTGATGTATTTAACGTCTTGTTGCAAGTTCTTGACGATGGACGAGTGACCGATTCTCAAGGTCGGACGGTAGACTTCAAGAATACGGTGATTATTATGACCAGTAATATTGGTTCCCAATATATTCTGGATCTAGCGGGAGATGACTCTAAATATGATGAGATGAAAGCTCGTGTATTAGAAGCTCTGGGTCATAATTTCCGCCCTGAATTCCTCAATCGGATCGACGATACGATCATCTTCCATAGTCTCAAAAAAGATCAACTACGGAGTATTGTCAAAATCCAAATTGCTCGTTTAGAAAAACGTTTAGCCGATCGCAAGTTATCACTCAAATTAGCAGATTCTGCTCTCGATTTCCTGACCAATGTCGGTTATGACCCAGTATATGGGGCGCGTCCACTCAAGCGGACGATCCAAAAAGAGTTAGAAACTATCCTGGCAAAAGGGATTTTGCGAGGTGATTTTAAGGAAGGAGATACGGTATTTGTTGAGGTGCAAAACGATCATCTAGCTTTCAGTCGTTTGCCAGCAAATATTGTGACACAGGAGGTATGATTTAGCGGATGTTTGGAAGTACGGAGATCCCCCTAGATCCATACTTTCCAAACATCCTTTTAGCCCTCTGCGCAAGCTCGATAGTCGAAAGTTTTTCAGACATGAAGATCGATCCAAACAACGACCAAAAAATCATCGATTCTTGGCACAAAAATGCTGCTCCTTGGATTGTAGCAATTCAGAAACATCAGATCGAAAGTCGTAGACTAGTAACAGATCGATCGATTATTGATGCGGTAGTCAGTCGAGATGGCAAGACAGTCCTCGATCTTGGCTGTGGCGAAGGTTGGCTGACACGGGAATTGGTGGCGCGGGGAATGGATGTATTGGGTACCGATATTGTCCCCGAATTAATCGAGCAAGCTCGGACTTTTGATGACGGAAGATTTAAGTTGGCTTCCTATCAAGAAATTGCGGCTGGGAAGTTATCTGAAAAATTTGATGTGGTGGTTGCTAATTTTTCATTGATAGGCGATGAATCAGTAAATGATTTGTTTCAATCTATCCCATCGTTACTTAATCCTCACGGCACATTTATTGTTCAAACCCTTCACCCCACAATCACCACAGGTGATCTCCCCTATGTAGATGCTTGGAGACAATCTTCCTGGGCTGGCTTTAGTGAAGATTTCACAGATCCATCTCCTTGGTATTTCCGCACTGTCGCAAGATGGATCGAACTATATATCTCACATGGATTAGCAATTGTAGAAGTTCGCGAACCTGTAAATCCACAAACAGGTAAACCTGCTGCGGCGATTTTTATCGGTGTAAGCTATTAGTGCAAAGCGATATAATTGAGTTAAAGCGATTCTCGTTCCGTAATGCCAAGGGCAAGGCTCCGCCAATGCGAAGCGTCTGCCTGCGCAGAGAGGCTCCGCCAACGATAGCAACATGGTAGCATCAGTATCCCTCAGCCGCATCAAAATTAGTGCAGGACAGAGAATCTACCTGAATGATGTTAGCTGGGAAGAATTCGAGCAAATCTTGCAGGAATTAGGAGATAAAAGAGTTACTAGAATTGCTTATTGTGATGGAGAATTAGAGATTCGGATACCATTGCCAGAACACGAACGCATGAAAGTGTTAATTAGTAATCTATTAGTGGTGTTACTGTAAGAATGAGATTTACCTTGGGAGTCATTGGGTTCTTCTACATTTAAAAATGCTCAAATGAAAACTGGGATCGAGCCTGATGATTGTTTCTACCTCCAAAACTGTCAAATTATTGTAGGAATTTCGCAGGTATTAGAACGCAGTCCAGAAATATTAATGAGTGAAGCCAGAAAAGAATTTCGACAGTGGGTGAGGCAGAATTTGGCAATAGATGGCTAGCGATTCATCAACTTTTGCTGTTCGGTTGAAAAAATTTCCGATCGACAGCGGAAATTGTTAAGATGGGTAACAGTAGTCAAACTCCGATCAACCGATCAATGGTGACTGGAATTGGTAGTTTCAGTCGTCACAGTCAGGATTGATCGATAGTTCAGCTATAATTTGTCCATAATCGGATTGAGATGATGGCAGCCGCAGTACTTATTCAAAATCTGTCCAAGAGTTATGGAACCGTACCAGCGGTTAAGGATGTATCTTTCCAGGTCAATCGGGGCGAAATTTTTGGTTTGCTCGGGCCGAATGGAGCGGGCAAAACTACAATTATCCGCTGCTTGTGTACCCTTGCCAAGCCTGACAGTGGCTCGATCGAGATTGGCGGTGTTTCCGTCGTCGAACAGCCGCGTGAAGCCAGGAAGAGGCTAGGTTATGTCGCTCAGGAGGTCGCGCTCGACCCGGTTCTGACGGGGCGAGAATTGTTAGAACTTCAAGCCTCGCTTTATCATATTCCCAAGGTGGAAGCCCGACAGCGGATTGAGGTGCTGTTAGAGGTACTCGATTTACATAGTTATGCTGACAAGAAGACAGGTACCTATTCAGGTGGATTAAAACGCCGTCTAGACCTCGCTGCGGGACTTTTACACCAGCCGGAAGTACTCGTATTAGACGAGCCAACTGTGGGGTTGGATATTGAGAGTCGTGTTGTTGTGTGGGATTTCTTGCGCCAATTGCGATCGAGTGGGACTACGATAGTATTAACTAGTCATTATCTCGAAGAGGTGGATGCTCTGGCCGATCAAGTTGGGATTATTGATCGAGGTGTAATGATCGCTGAAGATACGCCGTCTGCTTTGAAAAATCAGTTGGGAGGCGATCGCATTACGCTCCGGATTCGGGAGTTTACACCTCTTGCCGAAGCCGAAAAAGCTCAACATTTGTTAAGCGAATTATCCTTCGTGCAGGAAGCAATCGTCAATACTAATCAGTCTAACTCGCTCAATTTGGTAGTTACACCCGATCGAGATGTACTAATGACAATTCAGCAGTCATTACAGATGGCTGAGTTACCGATTTTTGGGATCTCGCAATCGCGTCCTAGTCTAGATGATGTCTATCTAGCCGCCACAGGGAAAACCTTGCTAGATGCCGAACTCAGTGCTGCTAGCAGTCGCGATCTCAAGGCTGAAAAAAAACAAAGTATGCGATCGAGGTAGCAGTTCGTGAGGGCAGGAGCTTATTCTAAACTAGGGCTGTTGCTCATCATTATTTCCTGTCTATTGTGGGCGGCTGTTTTAGTCGTCCCGATCTTACCGTTATCGAATGCAGAGAAAGCACTATTTGTCACCAGTTTAGTCATAGTTAGCGAAGTCATGTTCTGGTTGGGCATACTGCTAGCAGGTAAAGAAATTTCCCATCGTTACCGTCGCAAATTGAACCCCTGTTATTGGTGGCAAAAACTGACTAACCGTAGATGAATAAGCTGATTTAAATTTTAGATATTTACCATTGATTTGATATTTCACGATCCAGTTTCGCTGCACACTAGCTTAATTAACCACAACCCTACCATGAGCGGCACCATCAACACTTCTGAACCTGTAAACCTAAGATCCAGCGATATCTATCGATCTCGCGAACCGATCGAATCCCATCGGTTTGCTGACTTTATCCAGGAAACTTTAGCCTTGACTAAAAGGCTATTTATCCAACTCCAACGTCGCCCTTCGACGTTGATTGCCGGGATTGTACAGCCGTTGATGTGGTTGGTATTATTTGGCGCGTTATTTCAAAATGCGCCTCAGGGAATGATGGGTAATGACTTGAGTTATGGTCAATTCTTAGGTGCGGGAATCATTGTATTTACAGCTTTTGTGGGGGCTTTAAATGCAGGTTTGCCTGTCATGTTCGATCGAGAATTTGGCTTTCTAAATCGGTTACTCGTCGCACCACTAGCTTCACGGTACTCGATCGTTGCAGCTTCATCAATTTATATCGTAGCCTTGACGCTGATCCAGACAGCCGCGATTATCGGGATGAGTGCTTTCATGGGTTCGGGATTACCAGGGATCGCTGGATTAGGGATTATTGCCCTGATTATCGTGCTGCTAGTGTTGGGGGTGACAGCTTTGAGTTTGGGATTTACCTTCGCACTACCTGGACATATCGAATTGATTGCGGTAATTTTCGTAATTAATCTGCCCCTGTTATTTGCTAGTACTGCATTAGCTCCATTGGCATTCATGCCCCAATGGTTGCAAACTGTTGCGTGTCTAAATCCGCTCACATATGCGATTGAACCAATCAGATATTTATATACTCATCCCCAATGGGATCTGACTAGTATCGTTCTTCAAGCACCTTGGGGATCTGTCTCTTTTGCTACCTCGCTGATGGTTTTGGTCGGCTTTGCTGGATTTACCCTGACCGCCATTCAACCACTGTTAAAACGGCGTTTAGCCTAGTCTGAGGAACTATTTGAAGATTTCAATCATCCTAACTAATATCTCTACAAATAATTGGCTGTTCCTGTAGCATTAATATTAACCTTCTCATCTAAATAAAATTATGAAACTATTTACCACCCCTATTTGCCTGTTATTAGGCTTATCTATTTCCCTAATTCCCACCATTGCCTCGGCTCAAACCACTTTTGGCAATGGTGGTGACAATCGAGATCCTTTCAGTCGCGCCGCCACAGGTGACACATCTGGATTGCTAAATTTGATTAACCAAACCCAACTCAATAGCAAAACTAATCCCAATTACAGCAATGAACAACGGGAGCAACTAAATTCAGCAACTGAAGATTTTCGCGCTCGTCAATTGCAAGTATTACGCGATCGTAATAAAAAAGCTGCTCCAAGTAACATGCTTAAACCTAATTGACATCCTCTCCTGCTTCTTATTAATTAAAAAAAGCCTACATAGGGCTTGCTGAAGATCTCAGCAAGGCATTCACTGCAGGGGTTTTGAGCCTTTTTTTGCGAATCAAGTGCAAGGTTTTGATGCTTAAAGGCTCAAAACCCTTGTACTCGATCGCTTCAATCCCTCGATCGAGCGAAAATCTTTGCAACAGAACCATCCTTTAGCAGGGATTTCAGCCTTTAGAGCAACACCATGGACTAATTCAGCAAGCCCTACATATTTATGTAGGCTTTTTTTAATGAAAGAAGATTTACAAAGGCTTGTGCAAATCTCCTTGATATATCAACAATGATTATGAATAATCATCCTCTTCTTCTTCATCGGTGTTCGTCGGTTTCCAATCATCCTCTTCGTCATCATCGTTACTGGCAGCAGCTTTGATGGTATCACCGTAAAGTCCGGCAAATTCATCTTCCTCTTCCTTGCTCGAAGGCTTGATAATCGATAAACTGCCAAGGCTAGCATCATCTAGATCGTAACTTCTGGCGGTACGATCATCGAGAATCATGTCCTCGTCAGTGCCAATCATTCCTTCATAGGCACCATACATGCCTGGCGAGCCGTAATCATTGTCCATAATCGGGCTAGAGAAGTTTGAGTCCTCGTAGGCATTAAAGCCTGTACCAGCGGGGATTAAGCGACCAATGATCACGTTTTCTTTCAAGCCACGGAGCCAGTCAGATTTACCTTCGATTGCAGCTTCAGTCAATACCCGTGTAGTTTCTTGGAAACTCGCGGCGGAGATGAAGCTGTCGGTATTCAAGGATGCTTTGGTGATACCGAGCAACATTGGGGTATATTCGGCTGGAGCTGCACCAGTAATCGACATGGCTTCGTTTACCTGTTCGACTTGGCGGAGTTCTTGGAGTTCGCCTGGGAGCATGGTGGTGTCGCCACCATCATCGATGCGGACTTTGGAAGTCATCTGACGGACGATCACTTCGATGTGTTTGTCGGAGATCTCTACGCCTTGCGATTGGTATACAGATTGGACTTCATTCACGAGGAATGCTTGGGCTTTCTGGAGGGCGAGTAGAGCTGCTTCAAATACGCCATTTTCCTCACGGAAGTGGTTGAAGTAGACATCGAGAATCTCGTGGGGGTTCATTTGTCCGTCGGTGAGCAGATGTCCCGCTTTGACGACGTTCCCGTCTGATACTAGCAAGTTTTGACCAGGGCCGAGGAAGTATTCTTCGACGGCACCGCTATTGTCAATAACTTTGATTTCGGTTGGTTCGTTATCGTCGTTATAGACGACAGAGGCAGTACCATTCCGACGGTTGAGGATACAAGGTTCTTTGGGTTTCCGCGCTTCGAGCAGTTCTTCAATCCGTGGTAAACCTTGGATGATGTCTCCGGTTTTCGATCGCTCGTATACCAGTAATACCAAGTTATCACCACGTTGGACTAGATCGCCTGTGTCGATATGCAGAATCGCGCCAGGGGATACTCGGTAGGGACGAGATATCCGCAGTACGACTTGAGTATCGGTGACTGCGACAACTTGACCGGAATCAGGGCTAGGGATGCCTTCAGCAATTTTGCTACCCGAAACTATCAGTTGACCGACTTTGACCGTTGGTGCTGCACCGTTGGTGTCAATGCTGACTCGATCGGTATCACGAACTACTAGTACCCGCCGGACGGATTCAGCACCTTGACGAATTCCGCGCACTTCACCCGGATGTTTACACCGGATTTCGGTACGAGCGACGACAGCACCAGGGGCGATTTTTTGGCCATCGGTGACTAGAGCCTCGGTGTAGGTGCTACCACCCAAGTTATCGCCAGCGGTATCGCGACGAATGGTGAGTGATTCGAGGATCACCAATTGGAGTCGGAGTTCGCCAGATTTTTCGTCTTTAATCAGTTCGATATCGGCGGCGAGTTGGGGAGTGCTGGTAGATTCCAGTTCTAATACCAACTGGGTGCGGAGCAGTTCGACTCCATCAACTGATTTAACCCGTTCGCCATCTTTATAAGGTACACGCTGAACTGCTCGGAGTTCGATCGTTGCTGCTTTTCCTTCAACTAGCACACCTTGCGCAGCAGCTTGGTTTACTGATGCTTGGGATGGTAAGTTAGGTTCGTCGGGAACTTGATATTCAACGACGGGACGGATCAGCAAGGCAGAACCTTCAGGGGTTTCGACGTATTCTAGGTAACGGAGTTCGGTGACAGCTTCGAGTTCGGGAACTGGTTTGTTACCTGGATAACAGATGGTTCCGGTGACGGATTGTCCCGCTTCTGGATCGTCGAGCAGATGTAATTCACCTGGTTTGATGGTGATTTCGCGGAGAATGTCATTCTTCTGAACGACTTCGATAATTCCACTGATTCCGCAGAAGATATCGCGAATTACTTCGGTACCTGCTTCGACGAATTGACCATCTTCGACGTTGAGCAGAGAGATGTCTTTATTGACTTCGTGGGACTCTTCAGGGATCCAGAGGATTGTACCGCCTTGGACGACCTCATAGCCCTGTTTGGCTTTACCTTTCTTCTGGACATCTAAGCCCGCAAATTTGACGATCCCACCTGTGCGGGTGCGATATTTATCGTCGATTAATTCGGCGACGGCTGTACCACTTTGGACTTTAGTTCCAGGCGCGGTAAGTAGTTGGAAGCGTTGGTTTTCGTCGGTAACGATCGAATATTGTTCGCGTCCAGATTCGGTATCAACTTCGACTTTCGATCGATCGAGTGACACGGAAGCGGTGATAATATCGATCTCCCGTTCGCCACGCAGTCTGACGACACCACCACTGATGGAGATTAACCGAGTTTCAGCGAGTACGCCTTCGGTGTCGATTTGGTCGCCGTTTTTGACCATTGCTTCGGCTCCAGGTGGTAAGTTGTAGACTTCCCCTGAGAGTACCCAAATCAAGCCACCCCGTTGAGCGATCCGCGTCATGTTGCCTTGACGATCGGTTTTTTCTTCTGGTACGATATCGGCAAATAGGACTTCACCAGCGAGATCGGCGGCTACGTCTTTGGTTGCTTTCTCAGTGGAGCGTCCACCTTTACTGAGGGCAATTTCGGCTAATAGATCGCCAGTTTTGACTTCCGCACCATCGGCGACGAGTAACAGCGAGCCAGGGGTAAGATTAAAGGTCTTTTTCTTACCTTTACCTTTAGGTTCAAGGACTAGATCGCCGTTGACTTCTACTTGTTCGCGATCTTCACCA
>JANYIT010000265.1 GCA_025358725.1 Chamaesiphon sp. GL140_3_metabinner_129_sub | reverse complement strand
CTTGCTATGATGGACAACGGCAACGGGACGTAGCGCAGCTTGGTAGCGCACTACTTTGGGGTAGTAGGGGTCGGAGGTTCAAATCCTCTCGTTCCGATTTGGTTAGAGCATAAGCAAGGCAAGGCTTTCAGGAAACAAACTAAGTTCTGAAAGTCATTTTTTGCTGTCTGTATGCAACAAATTATGGGCTGTTATGACTGGTTTGTGGGCTGTACCGACCCATAAAATAACCCATAACAATGAGCGCGAAAATTTGGATCGAGCCAACTGGCAAAACGTTACGGTTAGTCTGGTATTACCAAGGTAAGCGGCAAAGACTCTCATTAGGGTTCGCCGATAATCCCATCGGGAGGGCATTGGCAAACAAGAAGATGGCAGATATCAAGATCGATCTTGAATCTGGTCACTATGACGAAACCTTGCTGAGGTACAAGCCGAGAATACTTGGGGCTAATCCCACTGAAATATCGGCTGTAGAACTGTTCGGAAAGTATGTCATTCACTACAAAAAGAACCACGAGATCGCGCACGGATCGGGATTGAGGCTCAAAGCGATCGCCTCGAAGCTAGAGCAATTTTTAGGCGACAAGCAAGCCAACAAAGTCACCGAATCAGTGGCCGAAAAGGTTATGGCGCGATGGTCTGAGTCAGCCTCAGCTCAGACGATAAAATCTTATTTGTACTACCTCAAGGGCTGCTGGGATTGGGCTAAAGACAAATATCATGTAGTCGATCCGAACCCTTGGGATGATTGCCTGATTAAATCGCGTTCTAGAGGTAACAGTAGACCATCTAAACAGAAGAAACCCTTCACTATTGCCGAACTCCAGGCGATTATCTCAGCGTTCGCAGCTAATCCATATTACTATCACTACACCGAATTTATTATCTTTCTTGCCTCTACTGCTTGCAGATTTGGCGAAGTTGCGGGGTTACGATGGCAGCATCTAGGTTCAGACTACAGCACAGTATGGATCGGGGAATCTATCTCTCGCGGCTATCAAAACCAAAAGGGCACCAAAACGGGAAAGCATCGCACCATCCAGTTACCGCCGAATGTGAGAGCGATGTTGGTAGCCAGATTCAATCGACTATCGCCACAGCCGGACGATCTGGTATTTCCCAGCCCCAAAGGTTTGCCCATCAATGACCATACGTTCAGAAGAAGAGCATGGAAAACCATACTAGAAAGCTGCCAGATCGAATATCGTTCGCCATACAATCTTCGACACACTGCCATCTCTCATGCGCTTCATAACGGTGCTAATTACATCGCACTGGCGGAACAGACCGGACACGATAAGCGCATGATGTTATCCACTTACGCTCACGCGATCGGCAGTGAATGTTTGTTTGTGGATATTGGAACGATCGAAATCACCGAATAAATCCAAATTAGTTTTTATTTTTCAATTTAGTATTCTCCAGTCCGAGGGGCTAGCCATCTACAACCACCGATTTAGGGCGCGAGCTTGGAAAACGATTTTAGCCAGTTGTCAGAGCGAGTATCGAACGACTAGTCGTCGCGCAAGCTTCGGGTGCGACCTGAACTGGTCATTTAGTCCGTGGAGCCTTCTCCACTAGAGGATTCACACCCTCTACCCCTATGTAAAAGACTTAATTTAAGTCCGGTCACGGTCAAGTAAGTAATGAAACAACCGGAGTGCAGACCACAAAAGTAATCGATACGGCTAGCCTAAAGCGGTATCGAAGCTAAGGGGAGTTTTCTCATAATGAATTAACGTGAACTGTCGTTAAACTACGTGATTGCGCCAAGAGCCAAATCAGGCTGACAGGCTCTAACCAAAAGGTAAGTAGGTAGTTTTAATGGTACGAAGTCATTAAAACGTGTGAATAGGAACCCTACCGTAGAAAAGACAGCATTTAACAGAAAACGTAACACTAAATGGCGCAACAGGGTAAGCCCTACAAAGTCTAGAGGAGGTCGAATACCACTAGTAAGTCTAAGGTAACGAAGACATAAATCTTTGGAGGGTAGAGGATGGAGTAAAAAGCGAATGCCAGTCGGTAATCGACTGGATAGAGGTGATAAAACTGCCTCTGACCGAAAGGAATAGCCGACTTACTCTGGGTCTTATGAGCAAGAAACTAGAAGTTAGAAACTAAATTCAAGGACAAGTTAGATGTCGTACATCAGTACAACAAACGGACTAAGAAAACCATTAGTAAACTGGAGCCAAATCAATTGGCGCAAGGTAAATAAAGCGGTTAAGAATCTACGTCAACGAATCTTTCTCGCGAGCAAACTTGGTAACTTCAGAAAGCTTCACAGCCTACAGAAGTTAATGCAACGAAATTACGCAAACTTATTACTGTCTGTTCGACGGATTACTCAGACCAACAAAGGTAAAGCAACGGCAGGAATCGATGGAGAAAAGATCGACACCCCCGCGCAAAGAGTAATACTGGTAAACAACTGGAATGGCGGTAATCTTCAACCTACAAAAAGGGTAGAAATTTCCAAGTCTAACGGTAAAAAACGACCGCTCGGTATCCCCACCGTGCGCGACAGAATCGAGCAGTCAATAATTAAGAACTCTCTAGAACCAGAATGGGAAGCCAGATTTGAACCTAACTCCTATGGGTTTAGACCTGGCAGAAGTTGTCAAGATGCCATCCAACAGAACTTTATCAGAGTGTGTAATGGCAGAGATACCTGGGTTTTAGAAGCTGATATTAAAGGCTTCTTCGATAACATTGCTCATGAATCCATTCTGAAAGAATTAGGTAACTTCCCTGGTAGAAATCTAATTAAAGAATGGTTAAAAGCTGGATATATCTTTGATGGGACATATCACCCTACAGAGAAAGGAACACCTCAAGGAGGAGTAATATCACCTCTCCTAGCTAATATCGGATTGCATGGATTAGAAACATTCATTAAATCTACCAATCCCAAATTAGGCGTGGTGAGATATGCGGATGATTTTATCATCACGGCGAGAGACAAAGTAAGTCTCGAAATATCCCAAAACCAGATTCAGCAGTGGTTATCAGCAAGAGGACTCGAACTTAGTGCAGAGAAGACGCTAATTACGTCGATGGATGAAGGTTTTGACTTCCTCGGTTTCAACCATCGCCATTATCATGGCAAGCTTTTAATCAAACCTTCCAAGCAAAAAGTCTTAGACTTTTGTACTAGGATAGGTACGGAAATAAAAGTCTTGAAGGGTGTGAATCAAGAGGTTGTCATCAGAAAACTCAATCCGATTCTCCGAGGTTTTGCTAATTATTACAAATCTGTAGTTAGTAAGGAAGTCTTTAGCTATATCTCTTATAGGGTATGGCAATATCTTTGGCAATGGGCGAAACGTAAACACCCTGACAAAGGAGTAAGATGGCTTCACCACCGCTACTTTAAAACTGTAAATGGGTTTAAATGGACGTTTGCTACGACAATTAGCGACCGCCGAGGGATAGCGAAGGATTTCATTCTTTACCCAATCGCGTATACATCCATTGAACGTCATGTAAAGGTTAAGGGTGATGCTTCACCTGATAACCCTTCTCTCCGCGAATACTGGGAAAATCGCCACCAAAAGTATGGTCAAAGTTATTGGGTTCGTAACTCACGAAACTACCAAATCGCTCAAAACCAGAATTGGAAATGTCCATTGTGTGGCGAACCACTATTCAACGGAGAGGCAATTGATACCCATCACATAGTTCCTGTCGCTCAAGGTGGACTAGATTCGATAGAAAACCTTCAGCATTTACACAAACCGTGTCACCGACAGGAACATTCCAAATCCAAGTTTACTCGCTTGAAGTGAGGCTTGAGCCGGATGAGTTGGAAACTCTCATGTCCGGTTCTTAGGGGAGGTGAGAGCGGTGACGCTCGAACCTTACCCGACCATACAACTTGCGACATTCAGCCATTTCTCACGCCCTCGCTCACGGCGCGAACCCAATCGCACTGGCAGAACACACAGGACACGATCGGTGCGTTCTACTGTCTACCTATGCCTATGCGATCGATCGAGAAATCTTATTTGTGCGTATAAACGATCGCAATTATGACGATCGATAGCAACTGCAATTGTCAAGTCTTTTTCAACACAATCGATTAAATCTTTGACCAGTACGGTAAATCAAATAAATAGCTGTTGCTATAATAGTAGATTTGTACTAAGCTATATTTATTAGCCTTGCCAAGCTGATTTGTTACTAACCCTTCCCACAAGTAAAACAGCCAAAGCCAATCTTGACGAGAATCTCTAGTTGTCTCTAGTCAAAGATTAAATATTAAATAACTGTGACTTTACCGTCACCGAAGCCTGTGCGAACTAACTGAATTCAACAGTTTGTTCGTCAAGTACTGCAATAGAAAAGAATTAATCGAAAGACAAAATTAAATTAAGTCTTCCGATTAAGACTAAAAATAATACACCACTATTATCCCACGATCGTTAGTGCTATGAAAACAGTATCCAAAGCTAAATCCCGCTGCTTCAAATTTCTGTCTGAGGCGGCAATCAGACAAGAGCGTTTCGATCTCTCTACGTGGCAATCAGCTCAGTTAAGAGCCAAGCTACCCAAGGGGGTCTATTGGATTCAGCCAGTAGAAAGGGGGAAGATCCTCTGGAACCTAATCTTGTTAATCGATTACTTAACCTCTGGCGATCGACCAGAACATCAAATCTTAGTTGAAGAATATTTAGCAACCTTACCATAAATTGGCGAAGACAATACCCCATTAGTAGGGCTAAAAACTACTAGTGGGGTCAGTGTTGCTGTGCTCGATTTGGGCTTACAAATCTAGAATTAGTGTTTTTGAACTCGTGAAACTCATAACAGTCGTTCTGTGAACAACTGCTCAAGAAAGATAGAATAACGCTCCAAGTAAGTACTCAGAGTATTATTCAAATTAAAGTTTCATGCCTTAATTATATCTCAAAATACTTGTATATAGCTACTTGCAGCGATATCGATCTGCTGTCATTTTGAGATTTTCATTTGTTCTCTGGAGTCGTTAGTCATTACTAGAAGTAATGACTTGTCATGTTTATATCAAAAAGATTGATTAGTCTACTTAACCACCGATTTGAGTACTCGACGAACTTAATATTTTCTACAAACTGAATATCCTATGAACTACGATTACTCGATTCTGACTGGATACTTTCCCGAAAGTGTCATTCAAGAATTTAAAGCTAGTGCGATCGATCCCAAATTGTGTTTGCTCAATGCGGAGTTTCTGAATGGTGACAAAGCAATTAGCGAACTCTTGGGAGAAGTGAAGATCCACAATAACAATGGAACGTTAAAAAAGGGATATCGAGATACATACGCCTCAATTATCGAAGATGGTGGTACGTCCTACACTGGTATCGATATCGAACATAGTTGTATTGCTAGCTGTAATAGTTTCAAACCTCTTCAACCGCGACTGGATAAAGAAGGCAAGCCAATTAAATACGACCATCCAGTTAAAAAACCATCCAAGGCATTCCTACCCATAATCGATCGGGAAATATGGCAAGCGATATCAGCGCGTGTAGGAGTAGATTTGCCCCCCGATCTAGTTACTAGGCAATGGCAATTGACAGATATCGGCTCGGATGAATGGCGTGATGAATGCCAACGACTCAGCCTAGCATTTTTACAGTGGACTCTCGACAATCCAACTATCCCAGTCACCATCACAGAAGGGGCAAAGAAGGCATTAAGTGGGATTAGCAGTGGTGAGATTTGTATCTCGTTAACTGGGGTTTGGAATGGCTGTCCCGAACTGAATAAGGGTGAAAAGGATTACACGTTAATTAACGATTTACAGTTAATTTCTACCCCGAATAGAAGGATAACTATTGCATTTGATAAGGACAGCAAACCGAAAACGATAAATATGGTTCGGGCTGCAACTAATAGATTCGCAGGCTTATTAATAGCCGCAGATTGTCAAGTGTATTTAGCTAAATGGAGTAGCGATTCTCCAGGGGAGAGGCTTCGCCAACGAGGTAAAGGCATTGACGATTTAATCTTTAACGAT